>JAUZNX010000030.1 GCA_030706745.1 Bacteroidota bacterium | reverse complement strand
TTGCTGCGGCTGCGCCAATCCGGAATACGGATTGCGATCGACGATTTCGGAACCGGATATTCGTCTCTCGAATATCTCAGCCGCTTTCCCGTCGACCGCATCAAGATCGCGCAGAATTTCATCATCGATATGACCGCAACGTCGAACAACGCAACCATCGTGAAGGCGGCCATCGGCATGGCGCACGAACTGGGGATCGACGTCGTGGTGGAAGGTGTCAACACCGCCGAGCAGGTCGTGCTCATCCGCTCCTGGGGCTGCCGCAAGATCCAGGGATTTTATTTCTCGACGCCCATGTCGGCAGCGGAGACGGCCGCGGCCCTCAGAGGCGAGACGATCCTGCCGATGCAGGCGGTGCGGACGGATGCTGCGGCGTGAGGTGGAGAGAAGCCGGTAAAGAATCCGGTGACAGGAGCACCATACTCCAGTCGATTGCAAAACCCTGGCCGGTTAGCCGGTACGCACAAGCTTAGGGAACGTTACTCCTGTCACCGAATCCAAGGCCGTTGTTCAGTGTCGCGAATTGGTGCAATGTTGCGCTCCGTTAGACGAGTGTAATTGAATGGCAGCTACGCTGCGAAGGTTGCCATGTTTAGCCCAGAGATCATTCTTGATAGCCAATTTCGTTTCGACGACATCGAAATTAAAACAACCGAGTCGGATTGGGTGGTGCCAGCAGAATATGACCAAGCTGTCGATCGCATATGGTCGCAAAAACAGCAGGCAGCCCAAGACGGCGGCTATCCGATCTGGGACGGGACCTACTATCGCGTGGCAAACGTCTCGGAGGTAGCAGATAAGCAAAAGGCAATCGCTCTCCGCCTTGGCACAATTCCTTATCGGTACATCGCGAGCTATCCGCTGCTGCACGAACAACACGAACGTTGTAAACTCCCGCCGTTGCATCATCTCTCGACGGCTGCGGTCATCCGGACCAGCGATGGCCAGTATGTATTTGGCCGCCGAAGTCGCAGCGGAACGATCGACCTTATCGGCGGCGGCGCCCAGTGTGACGAGCTCGAAATCGCTACCGGCGCTGATCTTCAGAGGAACCTTACCAAGGAAATTCAAGAAGAGATCGGTGTCGAGTTTTCGGGGATACGGACTGTCCTTGGTATCGGCATCCTCATCTCCACTACATCAAATATATTGCTTGTAGCACTTGTCGAAACGGATGTATCCGCGAGCGATATCGAGGCAGGGTTTGCCAATCGCGAGGAAGACGAAATGGGAAGCCTTGTCTTTGTCGCGCCAAGCGAGGTCGCGTTGTTTCTTCGTGCGCTTTCTGACTATCGCGCACTCATCCCTCGGCTCCCCGGATTCAGTCAACTGGCCATGGATCGCATTCGCACCAAGTAGAGCGTATTAGATGCGGGGACCTTGTGCCTTCTCAGTCTTTGGGTTGACCCTAAGCCGCACTACCAGTGTGCATTGAACAGAATACTGCAATCTGTTCACAACCGGAGTCACTGCTGATCTTCCGGCCTCGCGCGCTCGTATTGGGAAGTCCGATCGGCCAAAAAGCATCCCAGCGACGCGCCACAAATCCTC
>JAUZNX010000029.1 GCA_030706745.1 Bacteroidota bacterium | reverse complement strand
GACCCGCTCATGTTTTTCGGCAACGCTCTTAATGCGGTAGCACGGGTCGCCCGGATCTCGGTCTGATGAAGGAATGAGATGACGAATTTCATATGGGCCTATGGCCAATGATCGAAGCACATTCGGCTCAAGCTCAACGAGTTGACCGACTTTAAACTTATGCGCCATCAGGTTTTTCCATTCATCATGTTGGATTTGGAGATGCAGTCGGCGGAGTTCACTCCGTCCTTGTGGTCATGCAAAAAGCGGGCAATCTGCCCTCTCAGTGCGATCGTTTGCAGCACGTCTCCTAGCGAGCCCGCCGTATCGAAAAGTTCGCGCTGGAGCTTCGTCGGAATGGTGTTCCACTGCATGATGACGGCCGCCCCGAGGCAGCGAAGAATATGCTCCTCGATCTCTGCTAGAGCATTGCGGTCGAGGCGCTTTGCAACGACTTTGTCTTGCACATGGATGTCTCGCGAACGGATCATTTTGTCGAAATTATCCAGCCAATCCTCGTTTTGCGTCAGCTCACTGAAGCTTTGCTTCGAACGCTGAAATTCGCGGATTTCGCTCGGAACATTAGTATTGAGCGATTCAGCACTCTCTGCTGCTTTTTCCCGATATCGATCTGCCGTAAACATGGGAGCTCCCTCCGTGACACAAGTCGAGTCGTCGCCCGCTCGATCGCGCCGTTTTGTTCTGCTTGTTGGGTATTGAAGAACGTATATGGGGATGATTTGGATTATTGCGATGAATATTACGCGGTTCTAGGAATTATCTGGCCATCGCCTAATTTTGGTACCTGTCACCCCGCTCAGTGAATCCGATCCATATTCCGAATAAACGACGGCCTAACCCTGAGTTTATCGTCGATTATCGCCATATACGCTATCATTGGCGCTTGAATAACGACGCCAGCCGATCCAGGTGAATGAGTTCGTTAGAAATGGTGCGTGGATCGCGAGGTTAATCGGAGTTGGGCCGGCCTTCGGCGTCACTCTGCGGCAAAACGGCGGAAGAACCATTGTTTCATGCCTTCCACCGCCAACAGGTAAAAGATCAGGATGGCAGCGAGTATGACGAAGAAGAAAGCCGGTGGCGCTACGAAACCGAGATAAACGCCCGCAGGGGTGAACGGCAGCAGCGCGGCCACCGCCACCACCGTCAGTGAACAGGCGACGAGCCACGGATTGGGACGACTTCTGAAAGGGTTCTTGCGCGTGCGGATGATAAAGATGACCAGCACTTGCGTGGCCATGGACTCAATGAACCAGCCGGTATGGAAGAGCGCCTCTCCGGCATGGAAGACCGCCAGCATAATATAGAAGGTGAGGAAGTCGAAGACCGAACTGACCGGGCCGATAATTAGCATAAAATTCCGGATGAAGTTCATGTCCCAGTGCCGGGGATGGCTCAAGTAGTCGTCATCTACCCGGTCCAGCGGGATGGGTAATTCGGAAACGTCGTAGAGCAGGTTGGTGAGTAGGATTTGCACTGGCAACATGGGGAGGAATGGAAGAAAGAGCGAGGCCCCGGCCATGCTGAACATGTTGCCGAAATTAGAGCTGGTGCCCATCATGATGTATTTCATGATATTGCCGAAGGTGCGCCGTCCTTCCAGTACACCGGCATGAAGGACTCCCAGGTCGTGCTCCAGGAGGATCATGTCCGCCGCCTCT
>JAUZNX010000028.1 GCA_030706745.1 Bacteroidota bacterium | reverse complement strand
TATGCCCCACACGATCGATGAGCCCGGCAGGTCCGTGCAGCGTCACTGTTTTTTCACGACCGAGGAAAAGTCGTAGAAGTTGGTCGAAACCTGAAAAATGGTCGGCATGCGTATGACTGATGAAGACATCGCTCACCTTCATCAACTTGCGCGGCGCCAGACAGCGCACATCGCCCAGATCGAACAGGAACGCGCGGCGTTCGAACATGAATTCGGCATAGACTCCGGGATCGCCGAAGACATCGTTGACCAACTGAGGGTGAAGGAGAGATGTCATGGCGTTACCACATGCGTGACGACGACTTTCTTAGTGGAAGATGCCGCCCGAGATGTGGCAATCATGAGAAAATCTGAGCCGGGAATTCGATCGCCTCTTTGAGAATCTCGACCGAGGGTTGCGGCGATTTCCCGCTGCACCGCGCCGTATTCGACATCGAGCGCTCTGGCGACGAGCGGTGGCTTGGGACTCTGTTCCTTTCGATGCCGGATTGGAGCAGGTGTTGAGTGAGACTCGATAAGCCCCACGTATTTGAGCGGTGAGCACCGGATGGAGCGGAATTTGGCCGCACCTACCAGGCATGGGTGGAGTGCAACTTTTCGCGACGCAGTGCGTCACGTTCGATGATTCCGAGAAGGGTCCGCGTCAGCGTCTTCGATCGAAGTGCCAGATCGCCCAGCGTCACCATGCCGACTATTTTCATCTTTCGGTTCAGCACCGGCAGGTGGCGAACCTCATTATCTTCCATCAATTTGGCCGCCTCAGCGTCCGACTGGTCGTCAAAACAATACACGACGTTTTTCGTCATGATGTCGCGCGTTTGACCTCGCATGATATCGAGGCCGTCCGCCACGCCGCGGCAAACGATGTCGCGGTCGGCAATGATTCCGATCAGCTGTTCATTCTCGCACACCGGCAAGCACCCGATGGCCTTATCCCTCATCATCCGCGCCACATCGCGGAGAGGTACATCCGGGCCTACCACCTCTACGGGCTTGACCATAAGAATATTGATCAGCATGAGGTTCTCCTCGCCGTGGTTCAGTAAGCTCCCATAACATGCCCGCGCTGGCAGCTTGACAAAGGTTAGATGCCACTCAATTCCGGATGGACCTATATTTCGATGTTTATGTCAGTTCGTTGTTTGCGTTCCTCGGTATCCGCACCAGAGTGGAAGCTCGCTCTTCTCTTTTTCTTTTATGGACGAGGCGATCGCGATTCCACACTTCGAAAAAATCTCTGCAACCATTCATCCGGGCGATCACCGATTCTGCGGCGTCGATCGCTAGGGTGTCCGTAGCGGCTTCGATGTCCTCGGCTCGCGAGAGCGCGTACTTATCGGAGAAATAGCAGCGGTATACGGGCATTTTAGCCTCACTATCTTGCGCGAGACATGCATGCCGTTTGGCGGCAAATTTTTTCTAATATTGATCAATATAAACTTCGCTTCCGCACAGTGTCGAATCACTTCTTTTCCACAGTTATTCTCTTTTGGGAGCTCCGATTGTTTCGTCCGCAGATAATCTTTGCTGATTTCTTGCTCAGATGAATTCGTGTATTTCGGCAAGGCCTTGCAACCTCATGGAACGAAGGACGCGACAAACCTGCATCTTGCATATCTTCAAGCGGCAGCAACCGCCGCATGCCACGTGTCCATCGACGCGGCGTGAAAGCCCCGGTGTATTTGGGCTGATGCGAGGTGTCGTTGGGCCGCCTGCTCAGCTTTTCGACGCTAAGCACAATGGGCGCGGAAACGATACCCGCCACGCACATTGCGGACGTCCTTCACCACGAGGTTCTCTTGCTTGAAAGAGAAAGCGAACTATAAGCGTATTTTTCAACCGTAGCCGGGCCTTACGGCCTCAGGCTCGTCGTCCGACCACTTCCACGACCTTTCCCGTAAGTCTGTTCGGTGCGTGAAGACCAAGATCAGTAAGCGAAAGAATCCCGACCATTCTCTTCTTTCGATTGAGAACCGGGAGCCGATGGATGCACTTCCGTTCCATAAGCTGAGCGGCATCGC
>JAUZNX010000027.1 GCA_030706745.1 Bacteroidota bacterium | reverse complement strand
GAACGTCCTTCGGACGCCCTTGACAGCACTCTCCACCGCTCAACGATGCTGTCGAGGTGAATCCAGAACGGCCGCCACGTCGGCCTTGACTTTTATGACCTTCTCATAGATGCCGGTGATTCACCAGCTGCTAGAATTGTCCGCTGGTCCGGCGTCTGCATTTGATGGTTGGCAAAGCCTGCCCGCAAATTACTTCTCGAACTTGGCAATGTGTGCGTCGGCGGACGAGTTGTCGGAAGAGCAAATATCTGTGCTGCACTCTCTAAAGAGCCACTTGCGCTCAAAGTAGGCCATACCATATGCCGCGGCACAGAGCAGTAGGTCAGCAATTGATGCTCTAGTGTTCGCACTTACGCGGAAATTATCCGTCATCCAAAATGGGAGCGTCGGAACGAGATAGACGCTCATTCGGTAAAAGCAAAATAGGAATACCAAGTACATCGCATGAGCTTGCACGACCTGTACTTTGGATCGTGTGTTCCGACTGGAAAAAATGAATGGCCCATTCTTGGCAAGTTCCATCCAGAAAACACAGGCGGTGTAGACGGTTGCGATGACGAGGAATCGAGTCAAAGAAATATATCGCAAGGCTTCTTCGGGATCGATGTTGCGTGCATTTCGAGAATCGACGATCAAGGTGATCAACCCGGTAGTCAACAATGTGGTTGCCTCAATTTGTGTAGCTTCGCCGAACTTCTAAAGAGACCTTGGGATGATTGTATTCCTCGGCCTTCTCGCCCATCCCGTGTGAGAAAAGGTGCCGGTGTTTCATGTTCCGATCGGGTTGTCGGCAGTCTTCCACCACTCGAAATTGCACCAAATTTGGGTAAGTTCCGGAATGCCGGTGATCCAGGCGCGACGGTTATGCGGGTCCGGCACTACTGGAAATGGAGCAGCATGTTAAGGGCAGAAGGGGAATCGGCGGAAGCGGCAATGGGTTCTATATGAGCCTGAGAGGCGGCAGAGCCAGACCATTCTGTCGAGTTTCGCGTCAGCCATTCTTTCAAGAGATGGGAGTTGTAGCGTTTGCCTTCGAGTTCCTTCCATGAGGCCTGATGCTCTTTGGGAGCGCCAGCGCGAGGTTCGATACCTTCGAAAAGGAGTTTGCCGAAAGTGACGGGGCGGCCCTGGTCTATGTCAATAGTGAGGTTGATTATGTGACGGGCCATGTCGTATTGCAGCTTGGGAATTGCTCCGAAGTTCGCGTACCCTTCCGTGCCGTATAACTCTCTCAGGTTTTCGAGTCCTTTGCCGATTGCAGTTGAGTTAAAGATCGCTCCACGTTGAAGGGAAAATTGTGCGCGGAGTTGATCGGAAGGAAAAATCGAGTTGCCGGGGAAAGCGTGAAGGCAATTTCGCCTAGGCGATACTGATCGCCGGCGCGCACCATTAAGCGAACATCGGCATCGCACTTGGATTGCGCGGAACGGACGCAGGTGATTTGCGGGGTATCTACTTCAACGAGTGCATAGCCTCGCTCTCGGAGTTTGTCACGCACTCGCTCTGCGAGTTCGTCCACGGAGTATGTACCACCTTGAAAGGCGCGAACGATGCGGTCTCGATCCGTTCCGCGAAGATCATTGGATACCAGAGTCAACGTGTGGATGCGGCGGATGCCAGAAAGCGTTGCGGGCTGATCTTGGGCCGCCGCAACGATAGCGACAATCGAAAGCAGGGCGATGGGAGCGACGCGCATAATGACTCCAGCACAACTCAAACGGGACCCGCTCCGAAGGACGTTCGGCAACAAGAACGGTAAGCCAGATTAGACGTTTTCTTTAGAATGAGTCATTCGGGTCGTGCTGTCGGCAAACGAGAAATTGAACAACACCTCACACGATTGTTGCCTGATGAGTTTCTCGTTTGCCGGTGATCATGGCGCGATGGAAGCAACCGCAGATCGTTCGGCTCCGTCGCCACGGCGACTTCGCTGACTTATCGAAGTTGTACATGGGCGATCAGCCGGGAAGCGGTCGTAGTCCTATACCGCCGCCAGTTCGGATTCCAATAAAGAGAGCTCCTGAGCAAGACAGTCTTTACTATGTCTGTTGTGGAAATGGAAGCGTTGCAGACGGCCCTCTTTCTCGATCGTGACGGGGGCGAGATCATCGAGAAAG
>JAUZNX010000026.1 GCA_030706745.1 Bacteroidota bacterium | reverse complement strand
GAGATGTAACCGCGTACCTGAAGACCCGAATCCCGTGCTTGTTTGATCACGGGGCTGAACATGTCGAGTGAGCCCGCTACTGAGTTGTTGAGGTTTGCCTTTGCGAATGATTCGGTGGCGCTTGCGAATACCGCAACCTCGCGAACGCCCGTTTTTAGGGCACGATCGAGACCTCTTTGATTGGGAACCAGCGCGCTCATTCGATGTGTAGCAAGCAATGGAGCTAATTCAGCGAGTAATTCTTCAGCATCGGCCAGTGCGGGAATCAGATCTGGCCGGACGAAACTGGCGACCTCGATTGCGGGGAGTCCGGCTCGAGCGAGGCGTTGTATCAACTCAGCCTTCGCGGCGGTGGGGAGAAACTCGGCCTCGTTTTGTAGACCATCGCGTGGTCCAACCTCGTAGACGGTGACTTCTTTGGGCAGTCCACTGCGATCAAACATCCTCGACCACCTCTAGTAGTAGTTGTCCGACACGCACACTTGCGCCGAAGGCGACATTGCATCGCATCACGTGTCCAGCGCGTCTGGCACGGACGACATGTTCCATCTTCATTGCTTCAATAACGACGAGGGGATCGCCAATAGCCACCTGATCGCCTACTGCCGCGTTTACTGCGATAACTACTCCCGGCATCGGGCTGACGATCTCGTCGCTGAGTTGATTTGTAGATGCCCGTCGCTCGCCTGTCTCCTTTATCAACCAGGTCCCGAAGGATGGATGATGAAGCCAGTAATTCACATCGTCGCGATAAGAATCGACAGTGAGCGGCGAGACACTTACGGTTGGGACGTCATAGCGCACACCATCGACATAAGCAGGTATCGTCGAATACGGCATGCCGTATAGCCGCCACCCATCGGCACGCCACGAACCAACATCAGATGACGTGGTAGCTATTGCCGCGTATGCAGAGAGAACAGCGGCCGTGGGGCGCGATCGTTCAATATTTTGTGCCTCTAGGTATTTCGTGTCGTAATTGGAATCTTGAATGTCGGCTAGATCCAATAGGGCTATAAGGAAATCGATATTGGTAGTCACTCCGAGCAGAACCGTCTCTGTCAGTGCCCCTCGCAAACGGGCAAGTGCGGAGGCTCGATTTTCTCCCCAACATGCAATCTTGGCGAGCATTGGATCAAAAGAGGAAGACACCAGTGCGCCGTCTTGGATCGAAGAATCTGTCACCGTGTGAGAAGTCTCGGCCGAGTTGAATTTACCGATGACACCGCCGGTTGGAAGGAATCCATTGAAGGCGTCTTCGGCGTAGATCCGCGCCTCCATGGCGTGCCCGCTGAATTTTCGAACGGGAATCACATCCTTGAGCGGATCTCCCGCGGCTAGGCGAAGTTGGCATTCGACAAGATCCAACCCTGTGATCATCTCGGTGACACGGTGCTCCACCTGAAGTCGCGTGTTCATCTCCATGAAGTAGAAGGTCTCTGGAGAATCTGCATCAACGATAAATTCGATTGTTCCAAGATTCTGGTAGTCAATGGCCGAAGTGAGGGCAACGGCGGCAGCTCCCATGATTTCTCGATTAGCTTCTGAGAATCTAGGCGCCGGTGCCTCCTCAATAACCTTCTGATGACGTCGCTGGAGAGAGCACTCCCGTTCTCCGAGATGAGTATTGTCTCCGTAGTTGTCTGCAACGACTTGGAACTCTATGTGCCGAGCGCGCAGGAGGTATTTCTCCACGAGCAGGGTATCGTCGCCGAAGGCCGCCAACGATTCACGTCGCGCTGTCGGCAAAACTTCGCGGAGTTCTTGAAAGTCTCTGGCGACATGTAGGCCTTTCCCGCCACCGCCTGCAGCAGGCTTCACCAGCAAAGGAAATTCCATCTCTGCGCACGCGTCCAAGAGATCGTCATTCGACATCTGCGCATCACCGACACCTGGCACAACGGGAACTCCTGCGCGCATCGCATATTCACGAGCAGAAATTTTTCCGCCCATCGCAGACATGGCATTGGCGGGTGGACCGATGAAGATCAACCCTGCTTCCTTGCACGCCCTTGCGAACTCGGCGTTTTCGGCGAGGAAGCCGTACCCCGGATGTATGGCCTGGACGCCGCTTGCGTGCGCTGCGGCGATGATCTGTTGGATATCGAGATATCCCGTTTGCTCTCCGTCATTGAGAAGGACGCTCTCCGGTATGCGCTGAACATGCAGTGCGTGCTGATCATTGTGGGTGTGAACACCCACTGCGTCGATGCCGAGACGCTGGAGTGTTGCGTTTATCCGAAGTGCGACTTCACCGCGATTGGCTATAAGAACTCTTGTAAACACCATTACATCCGGAAAATTCCGAAGGAACTTG
>JAUZNX010000025.1 GCA_030706745.1 Bacteroidota bacterium | reverse complement strand
CGATTTTTTGCGGGACCGCGAAAATTATTTGAGGGATTGAGAGTAAGCTCTTGAGATTGAGAGAGGGAGAGATCGTAAAGGATCGAGAAGGATGTGTAAGAATAATCTCTGTAATCTAACGCTTTAGCGCGGGAAGTGACATGGGTAGAAATTTGTCGTATATTGTCCATGCTGTAATAGGCACCTATTTAACTTTTTTGTGGAGAAAGCCATGGACAATTTATCAGTCAGCACCACCACTCGTTCTATTCGAGGATCCGACATGTTCCTTTTGCCGCCGGAGCCGAAGCGCGAGGTCGTTTGCACTTATCAGGGGATTGTCGGCAAGGATTTCCAGATCTTCAGCAACTCGATCACGATCGCGATGAACCGCGATCTCGTCAAGAATATCGAGCTGGCGAGCGCGATTGCATTGCGTATGGCCTTCAAGTTTCCGGCTCACAATGTGTTGCTGGTCAATACTTACGCGGGTACAGACCTGATGCAGCGCTCCCTCGCGGACGCGATTTACCGGGAGTGCATGACGGCAAACAAGAAGTTGCCGAGTGCCTATCAGCAATATCTTCCGAACGTGCCGGCGCATGATTGTGACGACACAGCCACCTTTGACTTTCCCGAGAACCTCCGCGTGCTGAACTCCCCGACCGGCAGGCTGACAGCCACGAGTCTTGCGGAAGAAGTGGAGGAATGTCATGCCACCACGGTCATTCTGAATTCCTTCGAGTTCACGACATGGACGCTGTTCATGCGGGCGCAGTTCGCGCAGGGATTGGTTGGCCTTCAGCAGCGGCTGCATCTGACGCTCATCGTTTTTTCGCATGAGATGCGGCATGACATGGGTCCATTTCGTCCAGGCCGTGGACCGATCGGAATTCTGACTGCTTACGCGAAATCGGTATGGTTGTTGGTCGATGACGGCGAGGACTATTACGCAAACCAGCAGCGAAAGCGCGCTCTTCATGAAAAACAAACTCAAATACAAAGCTCGCAAGCGGGGCAGGAAATCGAGTATGAAGCAACATTTTCGAACGCAGCAGGACTCAAGAACGAGGAAGAAGAGAGAAATCTCGGAATGAGACCCAGAAGAGAACCCGGATGACGCGGATTAACGGTGGCGCGACCTAGATTGCGCCAGATCGCGCGAACGATTTTTGGGATTGACCCAGTGTACCGGCGAATTTCATTCGCCGACCAGTCGATAACTGGAGAAGCGTCAAATTTGGAATTCGCCCGTGCGCGGTCCATTTCTTCGTATATTTGTACGAAAAACTTACACGGCCTTTCGGCCAAAAGGAGAAAGTTTTTCATGGCCCGCCAGACTCGTTCCACTTCTGCGACCCGCATTGTAAGCGGTCGCACCCCGACTGCTCACGCATTAAATGGCTCCGCTCGCAAGCCAATCACACACTCCGCGCGCAAGCCAGTCACCCAAAAGATCTTAAGTGCCGAAGGCATTACGTACGACGATGTGCTTCTCGTGCCCGGGCATAGCATTGTCATGCCTCGCGATGTCGAGACTTCCACTCAATTCACGCGGCGCATTCAACTATCCATCCCGCTGGTTTCGAGCGCGATGGACACCGTGACGGAATCCGCGATGGCCATTGCGATGGCCCGTGAAGGCGGCATCGGGATCATCCACAAGAATCTTTCGATCGAGCGGCAAGCCGAAGAAGTGGATATTGTCAAGCGCTCGGAGAGCGGGATGATCCAGCAGCCGATCACGCTTGGGCCGGATCGGTCGTTACGCGACGCGATGCAACTGATGCGCAAGTATCATATCTCCGGAATCCCGATCGTCGATGGGCAAAGTTACCTTCTCGGGATTATTACCGATCGTGACATTCGGTTCGAGTCTGAACTCGAGCGGCCGATCTCCGAAATCATGACGCGAGAGAATCTTGTCACGGCCCCGATGGGTACCACGCTTACGCAGGCCGAGGCGATCCTGCAGCGCAACAAGATCGAGAAACTGCCGGTCATCGATAAGGCCGGCAAGCTGAAGGGCCTGATTACCTTCAAAGATATTCAGAAGAAGAAACGGCACCCGCATGCGGCGAAAGACGAAGCGGGCCGGCTCGTTTGCGGTGCCGCCGTCGGCATCGCGGCCAATACGATGGACCGTGTGGAAGCCCTCGCGCATTCGCAGGTCGATGTCGTTGCGGTCGATACGGCGCATGGGCACTCGCAAGGTGTGCTCGACATGGTGAAGCAGATTAAGCGGACATTCCGCGATCTGGAAGTTGTGGCCGGCAACATTGCGACGTTCGGCGGCGCTGAAGCCCTGATCAAAGCGGGCGCCGATGCGGTGAAGGTCGGAGTCGGACCGGGCTCGATCTGCACGACGCGCATTATTGCCGGCGTTGGAGTGCCGCAGTTAACGGCGATCATGGAGGCCGTGCGAGCCGCGAAGAAATCGGGGACACCCGTCATTGCCGATGGAGGCATCAAGCAGACGGGTGATATTCCGAAGGCACTTGCTGCCGGGGCCTCGACGGTGATGATCGGAAGTCTCTTTGCGGGATTAGAAGAATCTCCGGGAGAGAAAATATTCTTGGAGGGGCGGACCTACAAAGCATACCGTGGAATGGGATCGCTTTCGGCGATGGCGCAAGGCGCGGCCGATCGCTACTTTCAGGATGCTGAAGAAGGCCTCGCCAAGCTGGTGCCCGAGGGCATCGAAGGGCGGGTACCGTTTCGCGGTACATTGAGCGAAACGGTATATCAAATGATCGGCGGTCTTCGGTCCGCGATGGGATATACGGGATGCCCGAGTGTGGCCGATTTGCAGCGCGCGGCGCAGTTCGTCCGAATTTCCGGAGCAGCCTTGCGCGAATCACATCCGCATGATGTGACGATCACCAAGGAAGCTCCGAATTATCATTTGTAAGAAAAGAGTGGTGATTATCGCATGAAAAACGCTTGCCGTGCGGAACTGGGAAGCGATCTTTGTCGGTTCGAAACCACGATGAAAAAACCGCCTCGCACGAAGTATGTGTGAGCGGGACTACGCCTTGTCTAAGTTTGCTCTGTTCTTCTCTTTATTTTGGTAGCATCCTCGCGTAAAAGGATCGTGACCGGGCGTGGCATCTTGTGCGCTCATTAAAACGGAGGTTCCTGTGGACAGCATAAAGCGAAGTGAACTGATGCACTTCAGCCATGTAGAGTCGCGGAATGACGTTCTGATCCTGGACTCGGTCAAACGAGCCGAGGTGGTGGAGAACGCCCTGACGCTGCTCTATCGACTCAAAGCAAAATCGGATCGCGACGAGCTCCTTGGGCTCGTCCAAACCATCATGCAAGACGATGCCGAAATCAGCAAGCTGTTTACGGAGACGTCGTATGTCGTCTGCAATAAGCATCTGGTCATCACGCTTGTAAACGATCACTTTCTGAATCGCTCTGGTGTCGAGCGATTCGAAATTCTCGGAAAGTCTCTCTATTTCGAACGCGCCTACGAAGGCACGCAGATCGAACAGCTTTATAGTATGGTCATGGAAACGCGCTTGATGGCCGATGCACTTGTGCGTTATTCCTGGCAGAGCGTCGGCGGTAAAATATTCGACGGATATTTTATCATCGTGGTGATTCCGCTGGAAGAAGGTGGCATCGGGGTACTCAGCCGGTTCACGCGAGATAAGTCGGATGTTGTGGAAATCGACCCGACCGCACCAGATGGACCAATCTATATCGACCTGAATTCGTAAGGGCTTACCCCTGCCCGCATCGAGGCATGGTGCAAGGAAAGTGCATAAGTAGGTGTAACCTTTTGCCATCTCGCGGGTCTTCTATAGGGAGCAGATTGGTTTCTTCACGAACGTTGGGAGGTTTCCCATGAAACGATTTCTCGTACCGGTTCTTCTCCTTCTCGGTGCCAGTTTAACCGCCAGCCGAGCCGAGGCGCAACACTTTGCTCACATAGGCGACACATGTCTGACATTGAATTGGAACGGCTTCGAATCGAACCCGGACTCGATTTTGGTCGATACTTGTCTCACCCTTCCTGGAAGCAGTCACGCTGTCTTTTGGGTCAAGGGACGCTACGAAATCTTCTTCGATTCAAATGCTATTCCACTGGGCT
>JAUZNX010000024.1 GCA_030706745.1 Bacteroidota bacterium | reverse complement strand
GCTCCGCACAACGGATGCAAATGGACAGACCGTCTCGATGACCAACAAGCTCACCGTCGCGAAATAAGTGACGAGAACGCAATAAAGCGATCGCTGAATAACCGATCGCTGAATAAGCGAAGAGTCGAAAACCGACTCCCAGTGATTTCTCCGAGACAGCCCGGCCAGAATGGCCGGGCTGTCCGGTTTTAAAAAGAGTAAGTTACAATCGACCCCAATGATAATTCCAAAGCCGCACTTGCCATATCGTGCTAACAGATAGCAAGGAGATGATTGATCAATTTTGCTGGATAGAATGGCTATAACAACTTACTAACAGCGAGGCAATTACGGAGCGCGATGCCTCGGAAGAAGAAATTGTATGCAAGATGCGGAATGGACTGGCGCGGTAGATTCCTGAGGGAATCAGGAATTAGATTGCTTTTCGAAGTTTGATCTGCTATCTTAGAAAGATCTCCATCATCTTTTGACTCCGACCCACACTTCCACAACCATGTTGTGCGGGTCGGCGGCGCGACCGTCGTAGAGTTCGAAGTCGGCGATGTATGAGCGTTCCTCACCGAACGTCTCCCAGACCTTCTTCCACGTTTCCGGCACCGTCTTCCATGATGGACCGGATTCCGAATGGAGGACAGCATAGCGAGCGGATGGAACAGTCACAACTGTCAGTCCAGCGATAAACTCAGCTGTCTTCACTCGTGCGCCGATTAGAAAATCGTACTCGCCATTCAGATCCGATTCGTAATTCGAATAGAGCGCGATCACGTTGTCATCGACACGATTAGGAATTTTCTCAATCAGCCCTTCGGAAAGGACGCGCTGCCACATGGCGGCAATCACGCCCTCGCCGGACATCTCGCGCGCGTTTGTTGTGCGCGCAGAGAAGCCAGCAACGGTGAATGCAGGACGCTCGATAGGCGTCTCCATCCCGAGTAATTACTGAATCGTCTCGCTGGTCTCTTCGACGACAACGGATTCGGGAGCAGCAGCAGGCTGTTGACCGACTTGAACAATGCCTGTCGTCAACGGACTCATGAAGAGGATGTGCCCGCAGCTATTGCAGGTTGCAGTAATGACGGGTTTGACGGCACCCTGCGCGGCGACGCCGCCGCCGGCGAACTCGCGAAGTTCGAACATGGTGTCCTCGACCTGCCATTGGGCACCGCCGCAGACGGAGCACGGATTACGAAGAACGTTCTGGAGATGCGCCTGAAGCCGCGCGTGGCCTTCTTGATTGAGTTGCATATGATCTGAACCTGGATTACACTAATGTTGCGGGTTACGCCAATCGATTCGTAGGATTCTGTTTCAATCCGTAGAAGCGACCAGCGGGACGTTTGTACGGGATTAATAGTTTCCACAGCGTCGCTGAAAATTCAGAATCTATCATCCTAATCTCCTCAAAATCCGTGGCATCTCGGTTCTCTATTGAAGAGCGCGTGCGCTGGTCCGATGTCGATCGGGCCGGTATCATCTATTTTGGCAGTTATGTTCGGTTTTTCGAGATCGCCGAGACAGAAATGTTTCGGGAAATGGGTTTTCCATTCTCGATGGCGAACGAACAATTGAATATGTATGCCGTCCGCGCGCAATTTCATGTCGATTTTGAAGCCCCCGCCTTTCTGGATGACTTGATCCGCGCTCACCTCTGGGTAACCCACATCGGTACGACGTCATTTCGGCTGGAATTCGAAATGGACCGCGCACTTTCGACTCAGGGCCGAATCGGCGAACGGCTGGTGACTGGCCATTGCGTACTCGTGGCCGTCGATCGCGAATACTACCGTCCGGCCCCAATTCCGGACCGATTACGGGATGCATTGCAGGCCTATCTCGTAACAAACGGGTAGTCGCGCGTGTCATTATTAAGACAGTTCGCACTTCGTGATATAGAATTGGAACTGCCTTCCCGCTTCGCGCCTTTTGCACTTTCCGCGTGATGATACGCGGGGGATGGCCGATCAAACCCGCGGATCATCCACCACAGCCCAATGACTGAACCTATGGAACATCTCGTCGCAACCGAACCCCCGATCGCTACTCCCACCGATATTTCCGAGGAGGCACCTGCCAACCAGGATTCTTCGGCAACCCGGGTGTCCGATCCCGCGGAACCCACTGCTGCCGCCTCCACGCCGGCGGCCGATCCGCTGGAATGGCTTCGCGAAAAAATGCGCACGAAAGAGTCCGTTCCGGCGCGTATCGTCAAGTGGCAACGCAACGGGCTCGAAGTAGAGATCGAAGGCAGCAATGGAAATGCCCTGGTGATGGCATTTATGCCCAACGATAACATCGACCGCGATCCGAACCGCAACGTTGCAAATTATTTTGGTAAGACAGTGCCGGTCCAGATCACGAACGTTCGCGCCAGTACACTCGGCGATGAGCGCCGCGTGACCGTCAGCCATCGCGCCGTGATCGAAGAAGAACTGCGGAACGCCGGACGCGAGCGCATGAAGGATGTCAAGGTCGGTGATGTGATCGAGGTGAAAGTCAAGTCGTTTAGCAAGGATAATGTCCTGGTCGATCTTGGCCCTGGCATCGATGCCGTTATTCGGCTGCGCGATCTCTCGTGGCAGCACTTCGAGCATCCGTATGAGATTTTGAAACGTGGTGAGTTGGTCCAGGCAAAAGTAATCAGTCTGGATCGCGGGCGTCGTCACGTGCAACTCAGCATTCGGCACCTGACCCCCGATCCCGAACTCGAGCAATACGATGAGTACAAGCCCGAGCAAGTGCTGGATGTAAAGGTCGCCACAATCGGCACGCACGGCGCTGAGATCGAATTGCCAAATGGACTTATCGGCTTCCTGCCGATGTCCGAGATTGCCTGGGAGCGCATCAACTCCGTCAATGATGTTCTCAGTGTTGGCGATGAACTGAAGGTCCGGCTATTGACAGTAGACCCAGCCGACCGGCGGATTACTGCCAGCCGCAAGTTGCTGATCGAGAATCCGGCCCGCATTATCGAAAGTACCTTCCGCCCGAACACCGATCATGACGGGACAATCAAGGAAGTAACCCGTGGAGGCCTTGTGGTTGCGTTGGCACATGGTGCCGAAGGATTCATCCCGCGGCGCGAACTCTCCCACGATCGGATCGAACGATTGGAAGACGTCTTTAAAGCTGGCAAGCCGCTCGAAGGACTGCGCGTAATCGAATTCGACCGTCGAGGCAACCGCGATGGAGGGCCGCGCATCACGCTTTCGCTCATCGCCGCTGAGCGCGAAGCTCAGCGCACGACCTTACGCGAGTATCGCGCGGCTCCGAACGAGTCGCGTTATTCACTCTCTGATTCTCTGGCTGCCCTCAAGGCACAGCTCGAAGCCCAAGGTAATTGATCTGATACGCTCAGGCGGCGCAGCACTTCGCTACGCCGAAGATCGGAACCGAGAGCGTTTATCTGCGGCGGCTTGCGGCAAATCCGATAGCCGTTGCCGGTATCATGCCGAGCAGGAGTCCGATACCGCTAATTGCGCCGAGCAACAATGCGTAATGATTCGATTGTGGAGCGGCGATGAAGACTCCGCTGATTCCAGCGGAATTCTTCATAAAGACGAAAAGCAGTCCGCCGGCAATGACTCCTGCGAACAACCCCGCCAAGCTTCCTTCGAAGGCCACCGGAAGGACGATCTTCCAATGTCGCGCGCCAAGTTGTCGCATCACCCGCACAGTGTCTGCGCGTGCAATCATGGTCAGTCGCGCGGCGGTGACGAGAAAAAAGATTGAAGAAGCCAGTAACAATCCGCCAACCACCAGCGCAAACCGTGCTACCGAACGCGAGCGATCCTCGAGAACCCGAAGCAGATCGATGTCCGCCCGTACTTCGGCAATACCTGACGTTGCTCGAAGTTGCTCGATGATGTGCTCGGCACCAGCAGAAGTAGCATTCGTGAGCCGAATTGTCGCGCTTGCGGGCAACGGATTCAGTCCGAGAATTCGCTCGACGTCTTCGCCGGTGCTACTGGAATAGTCCGCTAACGCCGCCTCGCGAGATGTGAATGTAACGGACCGGAGTCCGGGTAAGGGCTTGATCGCACGGTCAATGGTAGCCTGTGCATCATCGTTGGAGACATTCGGATCGAAGAATGCTTCGATAGGTAATGTCTCACGAGCCGTTCGGAGAGCGATGCGGGCTTTCCACGCCGCACCAGCAAAGAGTCCCGTCACAGAGAGCGCAACCGCAAGTGTGATGCAACTCATCACCCATGTCATCGGTGCATTACGAATCGCGCGCCAAGTCTCTCGAATTACAAAGTTCATTCGAATTTCTCCGGCCAGTCTCTGCGGAGTTGTTCCAAAAACTGGTAATTCGTGAGATCGTAATGGATCGGCGTCACACTAATCCTCTCTTCGCGGATCGCGATATCATCGATGTCATGGGCATTGTCTTCAAGCACATACTGACCTTTCAGCCAGTAATACGGTCGCTCCTGCGGATCGATGCGCTTTTCGAATTCATCCTCCCAATACGATGCACCTTGCCGAGTGTATGCCACGCCTCGAATTTGCTGTGTGGGTATGGCGGGGACGTTCACGTTCAGCAGGGTCCCGCGCGGCAGACCAGTCCGTGCAACGTGCGGCGTAAATCGTTTCATAAATTCAGCAGCCACGCTAAAATCTGCCTCCGGATGATAGCTCGTGAGCGAAACTGCGATGGCGGGCACATCGAGCACGGTCGCCTCCGTCGCAGCACTCACCGTGCCCGAATAGATAATATTGACAGCCGTGTTGCGGCCATGATTGATGCCGCTCACAACGATATCCGGCTTGGGCAATCCACGCTCATCTAAAAAAGTCCGTAGAGCAAGCTTGACACAATCGGCTGGTGTCCCACTTACAGCAAAGCCGAAGAATCCGCCGTTCTTGTGAAACTCGGTCACGCGTAAGGGCAAGCTCACGGTGAGCGCATGTCCAACAGCGGACTGCTCGCCAAGGGGCGCCATTACGATGACATCACCAATTTCCCGCAGCGCCACGACCAAATCGTAGATACCGCGAGAGTTGATGCCGTCGTCGTTGGTGACTAGAATATTCATTTGAACCTGAATTACGCGGATGATGCGGATTGATTTACTCGATTAGATATACAACGATAATTCAACAGGCCCAAGGTAGCAAACATTAATCCCGAAAATCAATCCGTGGAATCCGCATCATCGTGGTTCTGAATTGCCGTCACTGCGATCATCTGCACAATATCGCCAACACTCGCGCCCCGCGATAAGTCGTTCATCGGTTTGCGCAATCCTTGCAGGATGGGTCCAATGGCCTGCGCCATGCCAAGGCGCTCCGCGATCTTGTAACCGATATTCCCGGCATCGAGATTCGGAAAAATAAACACATTCGCCCGTCCTGCCACTGGACTTTCCGGCATCTTCCGTCGTGCGACATCCGGCATGAACGCCGCATCGAACTGCATCTCGCCATCCAAAATGAGCTTCGGCGCTTTGGCTTTTGCCAGAGCTGTTGCCGCTCTTACTTTTTCCGTTGTGACGCTGGTTGCGCTGCCATTGGTCGAGAATGAGAGCATCGCAATGCGCGGCTCGCTTCCGGTCAGTGCGCGGTAACTTGCCGCAGTCGCAATGGCAATATCGGCAAGTTGCTCGGCTGTTGGATCGGGCACCACGGCGCAATCGGCGAACACGAGCACGAATTCTTCCGCGCGACTTCCGGCGATCGCTGGAAAATCGAGGAGGAATAGACTCGAAAGAATGGAAAGGCCTTCGGCGAGTCCAATCCCCTTCAGTGCGGCGCGGATGACTTCGCCCGTGGTCGAGACCGACCCCCCGAGCACCCCATCGACTTCGCCCGTGCTGGCCAGTGCCGCCGCGAAGAGCAAATCGCTCGCGAGGAGTTCGGCAGCGGCTGCTTCAAGCGAAGCTAACTTACCTAATCGCGAAAGATAATACCAGTTGGCAAGCGTATCGAATTGCTTGTACTGCTTCGGTTCGATGATTTCGATGCCTCGCAGATTCACATTCGCATCTCGAGCAACTCGCTCAATGACATCGCGCTCGCCAATGAGAGCAATCCGAGCAATCTCGCGATCGAAGGCCGTCCGCGCCGCAGCGAGAATGCGTGCATCCGAGGTGTCACATAGCGCAATACGCCGCTGCAATCCGCGAGCTTTGGTCTCGATCTCCTCCAGTATACGTGTGGCCATGCCGCGCGTCTAACAGTATGCGGGATTATTGGGTTTGACCGTCTGAACCCGGATTGCGCTGCTTAGGCTAATGGACCTTCCAATCGTCACTGCAAAGAGTGCGGAGCTCGACGAAGCATTCCCATTATAGTCGCGAGCATGATAATCGCAATTTCGCGTCACTTGTTAACAATGAAATACTCCGGTTTCACCTCAATCTTTGGAGAAAGCTACTTTGTTGAATTTCAGCACCATTTCGCGCCCAATCTGTTCTCCAGAGCCATGACGGAAGTAACGTTTGATAAGCGCACATTCCTTGCGACCTTGGAAGCCTTTCAGAAGCAATTCACGCTTGCTTCGACCGATGCATTGCTCGAAACGACGAGCGCAGACCGTTTTATGCTCGAAGTCAAGCGGTCGGACAATCAGGACGTTCGGGCGTTCGGACCATGCGAGGTGAAGGGTGAGATGGTGCACATTTCGTTTGACTTCAAGGAGGTCGAACAAGCGGTGATCTCTGCACACGAAGGTATTGAGGCGGCGAAGGTCACGCTTATCGTTGGTGACGGAATCTGGGTGAAGGAACCCGAGGCGTTTGAATCTGCTCCTGTCCCCTTGCCAGCCCCTTCTGCACCGGCTGCGTCGGCCAATAAATCGCGATTGGGCAGTATCACACTCGGAAATTAGCGCCTGCACGCGAGTATCGTAACTTTTGAACGAAATCGACGTGGGAGCGTTGAAACAGGTCACGACGCAATGCCAATTACGAATTACGAATTACGAATGACGAATGAAGATGGATTTCTCAGAGATCCCATTCGTCATTTGTCATTCGTCACTCGTCATTTGAGCCTGTTGCTACTGGTAGCAACGATCGGCGGTTGCACCTTCTGGCATAACTTCTCGACGTATTTCAATACGTTGTATCTCGCGCAAACACATCTGGCGGCCTACGAGGAGCAGCAGCGGACGATCGTGGCTCCCAACCCGAACGGCGCGATTGCGGTACAAAATCACCGCTGGCTCGATGAGGAGTACGATCTTCGCCAGCGTGCACTTTATGAAGGCCGCACGCAAGCCGTTGCTCCCAGTTTTTCGCGCGTGCTGGGCTCGACCAAAGAGGTGACGAACATGCACCTGGATTCGGCGATCATTCTCGGATCGAAGATTCTCGCGGATAAGAAGCCGAACAAATACATCGAGGATGCGCTGTTTGTCGTGGGTAAGGCGCAATACTACAAGAATGATTTTGCTGGCGCACGCCGGAAGTTTCTCGAACTGCTATATAAGTATCCCGATACAAAATATGGCGCCGAGGTGCAGGTCCTGCTCGCACGTTCCATGCTCGCCGACCGACGCTTAGACACAGCGGAAATGGCTCTAACGGTTGGACTCCAGCGAGCGAATGAATCTGGCGATAAGAACGCGCTGGCGGAAGTGCACCGCACTTATGCGGAATATATCTATGCGAAGAACCCCGATTCGCTCACGGCCGTTGGCGAAGAGCTTCGCAAAGCTGAAGAAGATCTATCGGGTCAAGATCTTGCAAAACTGGCATTTGAAGAGGGCGCACTGGATTACATGAATGGCCAGTGGCCGGAAGCCGAGCGCGCATTCACCACCGCCATTAATTCGACGAAAGATGATTGGCTCGCCGGTGAGGCGCATATCGATCATGCGATGGCGCTCCGCCGTGAAGCCAAGTTCGATGAAGCCCGCACGGAGTTGCGAGCGGTGATCGATAAGCTCAAGTATAGCGCATCGGCGGCGGCGGCACGCTATGAACTCACATTGACTGATGAGTATGCAGCACGCCATGCGGTTTCAAACGATCTCCGAACTCCTCAATTCAAAAGCGGATTTCATCCTCCTCTTCATCTCGAGTATTTTGCCATCGACACGGCATTTCGGAATTCCAGCGCGATGATGATCGCGCATTCGCATTTCCGCGAAGCGGAAATGTACCGCGAAATGGGGCTCTATGACTCCGCGGCCAAAGCCGCAGCGATGCTCATTAATACCAAGGACTTCGCCACCCCGGCGATGAACGATTACGTTTCAACGCGTGCAAGTTCACTGGCCAGCTTCGCGAAATGGCGGACGGAGTTGGGACGCGTCGATTCACAAATTGCGCGCTTCAACACGAAGGGTCCAGCCCGCGCGGAAGTGGACTTAAAAATAAAGGCACTGAAGGAAGTGCTTGGCAGCCGCTTCCAGCCGACAGCGCCCGCCGTGATGAGCAAAGAAGATTCTGCGAAGTTCGAAAAGGTCTACACGCAGCTTCAGAAGCAACAGCCGGGCGGAGCAGCGTTTGTGGTGTCTGACACCGCACGATCGCTCGACAGCCTCGGACTCCTGGCAGCCACGGCTCATTATCAATTGGGTCGGTCGTACGAGACATTCCTGGAAATTCCGCAGGCACGTGCCGAGTATAATGCGGCACTCGCCGTCGCGTTCGCAAAGTCCGATACTGCCGCCTCCGCAATGCGCGCGCAAGCGATGTACGCGCAAATGCAACTGGAATATCATGACAAGCAAATAGCAGCGGGCGATTCGCTGCTCGATGAGTTGCTGGCGCATTATGGACAGACCGTCTATGCCGAGCAGGCGCGCATGCTCTTTCCGAATAAGATCAAACGCACTCCAGGCCAGACCGCATATGAAACCGCATACGCGACCCTTCGCGAGCATGGTCTCGACGCCGCGAAGGCATCGCTGCTTGCCGTGGTGGCGGGTTTTCCGGAGGAGGATGCCGCGCCACGCTCGCTCTATGCGATCGGACTCAGCTATGAGGACTCGGCACGATACGACAGCGCCGTTGTCTATTACAAGCGCGTCATGCATGACTATCCATATTCCGTGTATGCACTCGCACTGCATCCGCGCTTTGCGGACGCAACGAACGCGGCGCCACACGGTCAGCCACCGCCAGTCGATCCGACACAAATTCAGCCAGGCCAACACCAACAGCGGGCACCACGCATGTTGAACCAGCCCGGGCAGCAACCGACCCAACGGGGACTGCCGCCACGGTCTCGGCCGCAGACCAGTCCTCGTGGACGGTTTGGAATGCCTGGTAATCAGCATGGAGCGCCACCGCACTTCCCCCTCGACTCAACGCAAACTGTACCACTTAAATGATAGAACCTTTGACCGCTCTATCCAAAGTTACACGCCGGCGCGAACTTGCGCCGGGGCTGGTCACGATCCGTTTCCATAATCCGAAGATTGCCAGAGAAACAATCGCCGGACATTTTGTTAACGTGCTTCCGAGAGCGGGAGCGAACGACCCAATGCTTCGCCGGCCATTCTCTGTCTATAATACTGATGGCGATGAGGCTGAGATTATCGTGCAGGCCCATGGACGCGGCACGAATCTCATTGCGAGCATTGCTGAGGGTGAGTTACTCGATGTGTTGGGGCCACTCGGCAATCCATGGAATTATAAGTCAGGCGATTTCAACACGGCGGTGCTTGTCGTGGGAGGTGTCGGTGTTGCATCGATGCTCTTGCTTACGCGGGCGCTACTTCGCGAAGAACTTCCGGTGCAGACCTATTACGGTGCGCGCACGAAAGATCTGCTCGCCCTGCAAGACCTGAAGAACTTGCATCTTGCCACCGATGATGGCTCGCAGGGATTTCACGGCTCGGTTATCGAGATGCTGCGAAACGATTTGAAGGCCGGTCTCATCGATCGTCCGAAATTGTTTGTGTGCGGACCGACCGGCATGATGCGCGCCGCCGCACAACTTGGCTGTGAGTTCGATATACCGTGCGAACTGAGTTTGGAAACAGAAATGGCATGCGGCATCGGAATTTGTCAGGGATGCCCCGTGCTCACCGATGAGGATACATTTAACAAGACCGGCAAACGCTTCCGGCTGGTGTGTGTCGACGGCCCCTCCTTTTCCGCTGAAGCTATTACGATATGACGGAAGGTTTTAAGTCGAACGGACAGGCTCATCCCGAGATGCGAGTCCGGTTGCGCGATGTCGAATTCAAGAATCCGGTGCTCGTGGCGAGCGGCACCTTCGGCTATGGCGCCGAAGCGAAACAGTACTGTGACATCGAGCAGCTTGGCGGCATCGTTACGAAGTCGGTAAGCTGGAAGCCGCGTCCGGGAAATCCACCGCACCGCATTATCGAGACGGCGAGTGGGATGCTCAACTCGATCGGGCTGGCGAACGTCGGAGTGCACAGCTTCGTGAGTGAGAAGCTCCCCTATCTCGCAAAGTTCGACACGAAGATCATCGCGAATATTGCGGCGAGTTCGATGGAAGAATACCGCAATGTGCTCGAGCACATCGAAGAGCATGCGACGCCAAATCTTGTCGGCTACGAGATCAACATTAGTTGCCCGAATGTAAAAGATGGTGGACTCTCCTTCGGCACATCGGTCGAGCGCACCGAAGAGCTGACTGCACTCCTGCGGCAATCGACCGACAAGCTACTCATCATCAAGCTCACGCCGAACGTCACGAGTGTCGCGCCGTTCGCGCAGGCCTGCGAGCGCGCCGGTGCGGATGCGATCAGTCTCATTAACACGCTCGTCGGAATGTCGATTGATATTTACACCCGCGAGCCGCGACTCAATACTGTCACCGGCGGTCTCTCCGGCCCGGCGATCAAGCCAATCGCGCTGGCGCAGGTCTATCAGGCGCGCAAGGCGTGCAAACTGCCGATCATCGGCATCGGCGGAATCGCCACGGCGGAGGATACAGTCGAGTTTCTCATTGCCGGCGCAAGCATGGTGCAGATTGGCACCGCGAATTTTGTCCATCCCGATGCAGGCATTCGCGTGGCGAATGGCCTTGTGGAGTATCTGCACAAGCAAAAGATCGCGGCGGTTGGGGAGCTTGTGAACTCGCTCACAGTAAGGGCTGAACTCAAAGCTGCTGGCTGGTAAAGGGTCTAAGATAGAATCTATAGAATTGATAGATTTCATAGATTCTATTGAATCTATCGCTATTTTTGTGGCATGCCTAATCCTCCAGGCTTCATCGAGCACCACGGCTACCGCGACCTCTACGCTTACCAAAAGGCCGAGATCATCTACGATCTCACCTTCCACTTCTGCGAGCGATTCCTCCGAAGAGGGGACCGCACCATCGACCAGATGGTACAAGCAGCCCGCTCAGGGAAGCAGAATATCATCGAAGGCGCAAAGGCATCCGGCACGTCGAAGGAAACGGAGATCAAACTCACCAACGTAGCGCGAGCAAGTCTCGAAGAACTTCTCGCCGACTACGAAGACTACCTACGCGTCCGCAATTTGAATAAGTGGGACAAGAACTCCAAAGCGGCGCTTGCTGTCCGCAGACTTCCACAATCTCTTGACGAGTCCTATAAAACCTATAAGCATATCTGGGAGACGAAGCCAGCAGACGCCGTGGCAAACGTCGCGCTCTGCCTCATCAATCAGGCGAACTACTTGCTCGACCGCCACATCCGACGCCTCGATCAGGACTTTATCAAGAACGGCGGTGTCCGCGAACGCATGACGAAAGTCCGGTTGCAGCAACGGGGCAGGTAAAACCCATTCGTAAATTAATCCCCCGGCCACGCTGTTCGGATGCCGACTTGTGCGGCACGGCTAACGTGTGTGAGCAACTCGACCCGGAGCGCGAGTTCCTCCCGACATCGTCGAAGCCAAGTCATAACCATCCGGAGGTGGGCTGGTATCAATTCCGCGAAGCCCTGCAAGCCCGCAATGAGAGCGGGGATTTTGCGCCCGTCAGCTTTGCAGCGTTCGAATCGGCATACAAAGCCCTGACGGAGAAGCTCCAGCCGATGGTGTATGAGTTGGGGTTTTTGAAGGCGTGATTTGGAGATCGAAGCATGGTCAACGTATACAGCGATTCCACGGATGGTAAATTCAAGAACGCATTCCGAATTACCACTTTTCTTTGGGGGACTGAGAATGCTTGTCTTGAATTTGAAGCGGAAATAAAGAAATGCCTCTCAAAGACTTATCGGACAATTCCAAAGCATGTATTTCATGCATCGAGCGTCGATAACTGGCGTCGTGAAATTCGGATCTACGAGTGGTTTCTTAGGAAGGTGGCTTACTATGTCCTGGTCGGAAATCTGAAAGTTCTTACGTATTTTGAGTCAAAGGAGGTGCGTGACAAGCACTCTGAGGTTCTTTCCAAACCTATTGAACGGGCACTTGCAGATCCAACGCACGTGATTCAAAATTTTTATCAAGAAGTTTCTGATCGGGACCGCAAGATCGCGCTGCATCGAATGCCTGCTATTTTTTACTTTCTATTATTTCGCGAGCGCTTTGGTGGTGCATTCGAGCACTTCAATTACTACCCAGATAGCTCTGGTAACGTTTTAAGTTGGCAGGATGAAGTTCTTCCTTTTCATGGCTTTGTTGCGAGGAATGAGCGACCGCACTACGAGAGCTTCGCAAACTCCCTTAATTCTGTTATTGAAGTGTTCGAAAAGACCGACTGGGCATCATTAGCGAGTCAGAACCGCTTCCCAGCAAGCGACGTGGTTAGGTTTTGGAAGCTTTCCAAGCGGCTCCCCTATCAAGTAGTTGAAGAGTTTAGACCCACAGAAGACTCGAGCAGCCATTTAATTCAAGCCGCCGATGTAATCTGCAATCTTTGGCTCAATGCACTCCGCCGCAATAAAGGTATCAACACTGATACTTATCGTTACGATAGTTTGCTCAAGTTTATTGACATCGGGACTTTTGATCGAGTTGCACAATACTTTGATGCAGGCAAAGAGGAGATTACTTGTAGACCACATTGCGATGAGGTTGTTGACTATTTTCGATTGTAACTTAGTCGCGAAGCGACGGAGTACTCGCAGCCCAGGGTGAAGCGAGCTTGCGAGCGGAACCCTGGGTTAGCGTCGTGTTTAGAATTCTCATAGCCCCGGAGATACCGTATTAGTTCGTTCCTCCGTTCCGTTGTGATTTTTGATATTTAGGGTCATATGCCCGTTGATGCTTTTCCATCGCATAGAGGAGATGTATGAGTTTTCGAGCGACGGCCATCTGTAAGACCATGGGCTTT
>JAUZNX010000023.1 GCA_030706745.1 Bacteroidota bacterium | reverse complement strand
GATCTTGCCCAAGAGTCCACATCGACGGCAAGGTTTGGCACCTCGATGTCGGTTCATCGCATCCTGGGGCTGAAGAAGGTCCCAAGGGTTTGGCTGTTCGCCAATTAAAGCGGTACGTGAACTGGGTTCAGAACGTCGTGAGACAGTTCGGTCCCTATCCTATGCGGGCGCAGGAGATTTGAGGAGCCTCGATCTTAGTACGAGAGGACCGGATTGACCGGACCGACGGTGTATCTGTTGTCACGCCAGTGGCATTGCAGAGTAGCCATGTCCGGAAAGGATAAGCGCTGAAAGCATCTAAGCACGAAACCTACTCCAAGATGAGATCTCCCTGAAGACTCGTAGTAGACTACTACGTTGATAGGACCACGGTGTAAGCGTAGTAATACGTTCAGCCAACGGTTACTAATAAGTCGTTCGACTTCATTTTAATTTTTTCTATCACTCTTCGGATTGATAGAAAGAGTTTAACAAACCTATGATAGAGCGCGCAGTCTGGATTGTAGCACATGCTTTAGCTTGTGTTATGGTACTTACTACCGGTGCTTACTATAGTGTTTGGTGATAAGGTCGCTAACCACGCGACCACCAACAAGACGATCTTCTTGTAACGGCGCTTTGCGCTCACCGCCACGTTGTCAAGATTTTGTTCATTGCATTAGCGCTCCGCGCTAAAAGGCAGCTGTAGCACAAGCGTCTCGCTTGTGCCGAACACAAGTTTCCTTTTGGTGACTATACCGCAAGGGCTCCACCTCTTCCCATTCCGAACAGAGAAGTTAAGCCTTGCAGGGCCGATGATACTTGGTGGTTAACACACGGGAAAGTAGGTCGTCGCCAGGGGTTTTTTAGATTAAGCCCGTTCGCTTTGCGAACGGGCTTTTTTATTGCGTAATTTTGTGATTGATGACAGCCTGCAAGTTTTTGGCCTTGAAAGAGGGTTTACGGACGAACAGTCCGGAGGACGGAGCAGTGGATATTCAGGCGATGAATCTGGCCGGAAGGTCTGTTGCTCGATTGTTCTCTGGCAACCTGGTACGTGGGGAACACTCGTTCGAATGGAATATGGCTGATATGATGCCATGGATTTATTGGGTAAGAGATCTCGGCAATAGTAGACTGGACCAAATACCAATACTCGACTTACAGCAGCAGAATCTTCTCATTCCAAATGGAATGGCTAAACCCTCCCGAGCCACGTTGCCGCCGCGGCTAGCGCGGCACGAAGCGCGGCTATGTAGCGCATACTTCAGCTTGTGCTTTGTGCTGGTGGTGGCAACATTCCACTGACATCCAATTCTTTTTTCCTATTTTTGCACGTATGAAACGCCCCATTTACCTCTATGCTCTCGCAATGGCGGGGCTGCTTGTCCTGCTAAAGTCGGTCGAGTACAGGTACCTGGTCTATGATCTCCAGACAGAGTATTTTGTAGGGATTATTGCGCTCTTTTTCACGGTATTGGGACTCTGGATCGGATGGAGGTTGACGGCCAAGAAGGCCATGGTGACTGAAGGGGGTGGGGTGCGGGTCTCTGCCCTGGAGTTGGGGATCAGCCCGAGAGAGGAAGAGGTACTACGGCTGATCGCCGCGGGTCACTCGAATCAGGAGATCGCGGACAAGATGTTCCTGTCCCTCAACACCGTCAAGAAGCACACCGGATCGCTGCTCCGAAAGCTGGAGGCCGAGCGCCGGACTCAGGCCATCGAAAGAGCGAGGAAACTTGGCCTGATTGAGTAGCCGAAAGTGCTAATCGTCCCGGTTTAAGCGAAATACACCAAAGTGCTATTGACATTTGCTGTGCAATCAGCGATATTTGCGCCGTAACTCATCACTTGCAATTTTTAGAAACCAGTATGCGTAAAGTCGTCTTAACCTATGGAATTATCGCCGGCGTCATCATAGCCCTATTAATGGTTATCTCCGGGTCGCTCGCCTCAGGGTTCGAAGAAAACTCGTATTCGATGGTCGTGGGGTATGCGACCATGATCATTTCACTTTCGATGACCTTCTTCGCCATAAAGAGTTATCGTGACAACCAATCCGGCGGCGCGATAACATTCGGGAAAGGCGTGCTCATTGGGCTCTATGTGTCACTCATCGCCTCCGTCTTCTATGTCGTTGGTTGGGAAATCTATTCCTCGATCGCGATGCCCAACTGGGTGGACCACTATGCCCAGCATGCCGTCGATGCATTAAAGAAGAGCGGTGCTTCTGACGCTGCGATCCTTCAAAAAACCAAGGAGATGGCAGACTTTAAAGAGATGTACAAGAATCCACTCTACAACTATGGAATGACGTTTCTGGAAATATTCCCGGTTGGGATTGTTATCAGTCTGATCAGCGCCGCCTTTCTTCGCCGGAAAGTAGCGTCGGGTCAACGGGCCGTTGCATAGCGATAACGAGTGGCGGCGTGCCATTGGTGACGCCAGGCTGTCGAACTATTTGGTACGTAGCCGGTTGGTGCTACGTCGTAAGCCTTATTCTTCCGTCCATGAAACATTGTCTGCCGCTGCTTGTTTTGCTGGTTACAGCAAGTCTATTCGGTTCTCCTCCTGCAATCGCTCAGGGATCGTTGCATACACCGTTGAAAGGAATCGAAGTAAGACTTCAGTCTATTGCCGCCAAGGGTATAACGGACACGCTGCGTGCGAGCAGTTCTCTAATATCAAGCTTCAAGTTAGAATGTACGACGGATGAAGATGGGAATTTCATGTTCGGCTATGTGCCACCGGGCGCTTATGCGTTAGGATGCTCATACGCTTCTTGTTACACAGCTTTTCGCAATACTAAACACCCGGCAATTGAGCAGACTCAGTTGGAAGGAGACACGGCGTCGTCCGGAGAACCCTTGATGCAGATTTCGATCAACGCTTGCGAAGGAATGGTTTGCCGAATCGCGGTCAAGAAGATGCGGCCAGACGAGTGGTTGTCGAACCCTCAACCATCCGCAACGACGACAATCACGAAAGATTGGAGCAACGGACCAGCGTGGCTGAACAGCGGTGGCGGTCTCACGCTTCAAGTCGATGGCGCTAATTCTATTGTCTCGGGCAAAATAGTGGCACGATAAATCGCATTCAGCCGTAGTGCGCGGTATTCGCCGTTCTGGGTTCACCTCGGATTGATGGTTATGGATTAACCTTTCGCTGGTGCGTTAAGAAATCAAACTAGGAGGAATCACATCTGGCAGGAGGAGGATAATCCAACCCTGTCTTCATCTCTCCATTTTCAAGGGTGCCGAAGCACAAAGACGGCACGGCGAATCGGAACCTGTTAGACGCTTTTAGGCCGCGGGCTGGGGTAGCGCTGCTTCATAGGCTTTGAATCATCGCTTTTCCGTCGGCCTGTTCTACAGGCCAATTAGTGTCGTATATTTGTATAGACGTTTTGCCCTTACGTCACACACCGAGCATGATCTCACTCAATTGCCGGTGAAGTGAGGGAGTCACGTCCTAGTTTAGTTATCACTTAATTCTTATTCTATAAGAGGTAATGCCATGAGACGATTCTCTAATTTCACCTTTGTTGTGATGTTGGTTTTGATTCCTTGTTTGTCTGCGCACGCGCAACGCTCATTTGGAGCGCACACGCTTGTCCTTGATGATGCCGCGGGACATACAGTAACGATTCAACTCCCTGGCACAATGTTGGGCAATTACACCTGGACTCTTCCGATCACATTAGGAGGAACGGGCTCCTCTGTCGTTCCGGCTGGCGCCACGAATAACTCGACCCTGCGCTGGGACGCAGCAACAACGACTTGGCTCGAGAATACGAATATACTGAGCACGAGTGCGGGGGCATTGTCCGCGGCATCGCTTTCGCTCACGGGAGGTACGATCTCAACACCATCCTCTGGCGGAGGCGCTGCTCCAAGTCTTTCCTTGATAGCGGGAAATAGCGGTGGTGCTTCCTCAGGAGCGTTTGCTAGTGTGGTTGGCGGCAATGGGACCGGTACTGGTCAGGGAGGCCAAGTCACGATTCAGGCTGGCTCTTCTGCCGCAACTACTGGCGGAGGCGTGTTGGTGCAAGGTGGAGATGCCGGCGGAGCTGGTGCCTTTGGGGGATTGGTCACCCTCTTTGGCGGTAATGGTGCCGGCACATTTCCTGGTGGTGGAATTCAGATCCAGGGCGGCTACGGACAGTTTACAACGAGTGGCGGCGGCGGCTCGGTGAGTATTGTTGGTGGTATTGCCGGTTCTGCAACTGGCACTGGTGGTGTGATTGATTTCTTCACGACGCCAAGCAACGGTGCCATTCAATTGCGGATGCAGGTCGATCAGAACGGCGTTGTTGGAATTGGCTCGTCGCAGCAATTCTCAGTCGATAACCTCGGCAATACTACTGCTCCATCGCTCTCGCTCACGGGTGGTACAATCTCAACTCCATCATCAGGTGGTGCTGCCACAAACTTATCGATGACTGCCGGGAACAGCGGTGGCGCCTCATCTGGAGCTTCCGCGAGTGTGGTTGGTGGCAATGGGACAGGGACCGGTCAGGGTGGTCAGGTTACGATTCAGGCAGGATCTTCTGCTGCAACCTCGGGCGGAGGGGTATTGGTGCAGGGTGGAGATGCTGGCGGAGCCGCTTCTTTCGGCGGAGGGGTCACACTTTTTGGCGGCAATGGAGCCGGGACATTCCCAGGCGGCAGTATTCAGATCCAGGGTGGCTATGGCCAGTTTACAACGAATGGTGGTGGTGGCTCGGTGAGTCTCGTTGGTGGCATAGCTGGCTCTGCTACCGGTACCGGTGGTGTGATTGATTTCTTCACCACGCCGAGCAACGGGTCGATTCATTTGCGGATGCAGGTCGATCAGAATGGCATTGTTGGGATTGGACCTTCACAAGAGCTCCAAGTCGATCAGAGCGGCAACCTGAGCACGAGCGGTTCGGTGGTCATCGGGAGTGGGTCGACGATTTATAGTGTCATTAGTGCGGCAGCATCACTGAGTTTTCCAACGACAGCCGCGCAATCGAGCTCCGATCTCACGATTACGCTGACGGGCGCGGCAAATGGTCAGCCCATCATGTTAGGGGTACCGTTGGGAGCGGTGCTCTCGAACTCTTCATACTCAGCATGGGTATCCGCGGCAAACACGGTTACTGTGCGCTTCAATAACTATAGCACAGCTTCGCAGACTCCGCCTGCGAGCCAAACATTTCGAGTTGCGATGATGGAGTTCTGATTCCATTCAAGTCCATCGGGTGGCCATCAGCAATTGCGTGGCCACCCACTGGACGTAACCAGTGGCGATCAGGCCATTATGGTGCCTTCAATTTCCATCCGCTCCTCATGTCGCTTGCGGATGGACTCGCCGATCGGTGTCGGACTGCCATCGTCATCGATACGAACGAAGGTGATCGAGGTAGTGCAAACGAGCGTCTCCTCGCCGCTATAGAGGCTGTACCTACGGACTTCGACGCGCACCGTGATCGAGGTATTCCCGAGTTTTTCGACATCACCGTATAGTCGAACGTGATCGCCCGTTTTGAGCGGCTTCTTGAAGAGCAGTTCGCCTACCCGAAGCGTGACCATGTTCGGCGTCGAGCAGTATTCGGTCGCAAATGCGACGCCGGCTTCGTCGATCCAGGCCATGAGAATGCCACCGAACATGTTCCTGTGAATCCCGATGTCGCGCGCCATGCATATTTTCTTGCTGATGATCTTCATTGCATTCCTTTAGGTAGGTACTAAAACAAAAGACCCTTCGCGTTACTGCGAAGGGTCTCTACAAAAGTCGGCTGACAATCCGATCTAAATGCACAGAACGACCTTCGCACGGCTCCTCGCGTGTTCGCGGCAGCTTGCCTTATGCATCCAATAGTCGAATCTGCGATTGTTCAGCATTGAAGAGTGTTTAACTGCGAAATCGGCAAATTGTTTCCTCTGAGTGGCAACGGGATACATTTGTTCAAATGAAAGAAATTCCGATGCCGCCACGGTCCGTATGACTCACAGGAATGAAGATAAAACCAAGAGTTCTCTTCGGTCAGCTCATCATCTTCTGCATTGTGGTGGGCGCATCAGCACTCGGGATGACCACGAAGCTACTGTTCGGTCTTTTTGTTGCTGCGCCGGCTCTCTCGGCGCTTACTATCAAGCAACTTCGATCGTTCTCACTCTTGGTGAGTCTATTGTTGTGGACAGTTGGACTGCTCGCCGGCTACGGAAGTTATTATGAGTTTGTCCGGCTCATCATAATTGTTGGGGCTTCTTCGGCAGCTGCTGAGGTCCTTGCAATAGTGGCAGGTATCGCCCTTTTCCTGGGAGTTGCCTACGCAGTGATCTATGCACTTGCGCGAGCAGTCGGTCGAAAACCTCTTCATTTGCCCGGCCTGAGCGATTCTGTCGATTAGGAGCTTTGTGGAGAGGGGATAGCTGACCTCTTCCAAACCTGAAGGTTGTTGCAACCTCTAAAACTTTCTTCCTGTTGCCTCCATCCGCATGGCTATAAGCATTATGGATCTTGAGCTTCGTCGCAAACGTGCCGCCGCCGCCTTTGGCACATCGAACGACATTATCCTCATTGGCGCGGGGATGCCGATCTCGGTCCCTGGCGGTGCGGACCAGACGTTTCAATTTCAACCTCATCCGGAATATTTCTGGCTCACGGGCCGTCACCGCGAGGGCGGTGTGCTAGCCTTCGAGCGTAACGGAGGCTGGACGCTATTCGAGCCGGCGCTCAGCGAGAGCGAGCAGGTCTGGGGCGGAAGCGAATCGCCAATCGGCAGGCCGGTCACCGAATTAGATGAGTGGCTGAAGGAGCGTAGTGGGCGCGCGGTCAAGTGGCTGGGTGTCCCGAAGGACGCCGAGGCTGACAAGGATTTGCGAGAAGCAATCACGCATGCACGGCGTCCCAAGGATGCCAGCGAGATAGCCCTGATGCAGCGTGCGGCAACGGCAACCGCCGTGGGTCATGCGGCAGGCCGCGCAAAGATCAAGATTGGCGCAACCGAGCGCGAAGTGCAGATCGATATCGAGTCTGCAATGTATCATGCCGGTGCGGACCGCACCGGTTACGGTACCATCGTCGGGTCGGGGCCGAATTCAACTGTTCTTCACTCGGAGCCCGGCACTCGCAAGTTCCAGGACGGCGATGTCATCGTGATTGATGCCGGTGGGGCAGTGGATGGATATACGGCAGATGTTACTCGCACTTACCCTGCTAATGGGAAGTTCGACGCAGATCAACAATTCATCTATGATGCAGTTCTTCGCGCGCAAATCGAGACGATCGAAGCGTGTAAGGTGGGTGCCGAATGGACCGATATTCACGGCCTTTCGGCACGACTGATGGCGGAGTCTCTCATCGAGTACGGCGTCATCAAGTGCTCAGTCGATGAGGCACTGGAGACCGAGGTTATCTCGATGTTTTTCCCGCATGGGATCGGTCACATGGTGGGACTCGGTGTTCGCGATGCTGGCGGTCCGCTGCCCGGCCGCGAGAAGAAGAAAGTTGCCGGCATCACGCTCCGCATGGATATACCGCTGGAAGCCGGATACATTGTTACCGTCGAACCCGGTCTCTATTTCAATCGAGTTTTGCTCCGTAGCGAAGAGCGCCGAGCGAAGTTCAAAGATGCCGTTGATTGGGCACGCATCGAGCCATGGATCGGCAAGCTCGGCGTGCGTATTGAGGATAATATCCTCGTTACTTCAGATGGCCCGGTGAACCTGACGAAGGCAATTCCCAAGTAGCTGATTGAATGGAGTCCCTTCAGACAATCAAGCCGAAACGCTGTTCGTGCAAGTCTTGCCGGCGATGCGGTGGCTTTGCTAATCGTCCTTTGAAGTATCAACCGTGGGAGGCGGTTTGAATCCCGCCTCAATCTCTGGATGACGGATCGAGCCGCCGAGATAAGATGTCCGTGCCATGATTGTCACTGTAAGTAAGGCGACGATTAATGTCGCAATCATCATGAATGGTGGCGGCTCTTTGTGATGGCGAGCGTAGGCGAGTGCATCCGATGTTGCATCCGGCGAACTCTTCTTTCGCCAGGCCAGAACGAGTCCAACGGCCGCGACCCCTGCTAAGAGATATGCTGCATCGCACGCCCAGTCAGCCGACTCGTTGTGTGCCCTAATATCTGAACGTTCGACTCCAGGGATCGCTCGGGCTACATCGGCCGCATCATCTCCTGTGAAATTTGCAGCGAAAGCCGCTGCTCCGGTAACGACACACGCAATGAGTGCTGCTCGCTTCAGCTCGGCGTTGTTCCGAATGAAGGCATAAATGAGGAGCAGGAGCGCGACCATGCTGCCCTCGACGGGTAAGTGATTGACAAGAAGATGCCAATGAACTGGTGTGATATCGAACATGGTGCTAGAAATTTGATGAATTCACCTGAAACAACTATCTTTCCAACAGCTTGCGTTTCAGTATCCATGCCAACGCTTTCCGAAACAGACCTAAAATCACTTTTGTCCAAACTTCCGGCTTCAAAGCGCAAAATCGTCCATGCCTTGCGGGAGACGATTCAAAGTGCAGCACCAAATGCGGAAGAGTCGATCCTCTGGGGAGGGCTCTCGTATCATCAACCTGAGATTGGTGGCCGGGTTAAGGGAGCCGTCTGCCAAATTGTTATTAAAAGGGCGCATATCCGGCTGGACTTCATTCACGGCATATGGCTGAAGGATCCGAACGGGCTCTTACAGGGCGATCTTGTTTCAAAGCGATACATCCCCATTGCATCAATTGAGGATGCAGAGCGACCGGCGATCAAAGCTCTCATTCGAGAAGCTGCCAAGTTCGATCGCAGCCAATTCGGGTGCTAAGCGGGCACAAATGGATGGAGGTTCATTTTTACCGCATCGTTCGGAACCGCGCTCCTACCCGGACACGTTCTGACGCCGCCTTGCAAAGAGATTTTCCTGAGTAGCTCAGTTGGTTAGAGCATCTGACTGTTAATCAGAGGGTCGTAGGTTCAAGTCCTACCTCAGGAGCGTGTTCGATCCACTCTCGATTTGGTCCCTCGTGAATTTATGACAGTCTTTCTTCGATGGGCTCGCGACAACCAGGCAATAATCGTGCTTTGTCTGATTTGTACCCTCGTTCTTCCTGCACTGATTGTCCACCCCTTTCATAGTGATTTAGATATTTACCAGTCCATGGGCCTGGAGTTATACGCTCGTCATGGTTTGCCATACTTGGCAAGTTGGGACGGCAACTTTCCGGGCATCGTCCTAATCCATGCGCTTGCCATCGCACTGTTCGGCAATTCCATTCTTGGATTTCGCATGTTGGACCTCATAATCCAGATAGGGATTGTGATTTCGATGTATCACGTTTCTCGTCTCTGGCTTGCCAAAGAGTCATCGCTGCTGGGTTGTCTCTTCTATGCCATCATGTATGTAAACGGACCTGGCCAATTTGTTGGCCAACGGGATTGTTTGGCACTGCTTCCGATCGTACTATTCGTCGGTTCTTGCGTCCTGGCATACCGGAGCAAGTCCGGCAGAAGGTGGAAGATCCTGATGACAGCCTCCGGCGTTTTGATCGGTCTCACCACCTGCATTCGCCCAACATTTGCAATTTTGCTGCCTTTGCCATTTCTGACGCTGTTTACTCTCCGCGATGCTCGTGGCCGATCCGCCTTGCTCAACGAGTTGTTTGGCTTTTTCGTCGTTGTTGCGCTCTGCATTGCACCTTATGTCTTCATCCACGGCGGAATTCGGGAGGTATATTTAGCGACAATCAGATTCAACATCGACATCTATTCTCCTGCAGCGAATCTATTTTCTGCTTCGAAGCGGTGGGTCGTCGCCGCTGGGATGCTTCTGGGTTGGTCGGCAATGGTTCTATGGCATCGGCAATCGGGCCGCCATTTTCAGGAAGCGCCGCGCGACAAATCCGAGCGAAGATTCCTCATCGGTCTTATTGTTGCGATCGTCCTTGAGATTGCAGCCATGCGAAGGTTGGCCGGATATCATATGGTCCCGCTATTTGCGTGCTTCATGCCGGCGCTCGGCGCGATCATATGGGAAACAAAGTCTCGCTTTGGCCGGGCCGGCTCTGTCATTCTCACACTAAGTATAATTCTACTTTTTGTGTTGCTGTACCCATTTCGAATGATTATCGACCATCCCAGGCAGGAACCGGTCGCCGCCATGGCTGGACTGGAGTTGAATTCCCGCGGGAATGCACCTGAGGATTTGACAGAAGACCATGTTGTAGACTATCTTCGCCGAAACACTGCACCGAACGATCCGGTTGAAGTCGCGGCGTTCACGCCTGCTGTTCGTTGGCGGATCGAACGTCCGCCCGCAACCCGATTTACAACGCCGTTTCCCCTGACCATGCGGAAAGCTGATGGCACCGTTACGGACTACCAGCGCGAATGGTTTGGCGAATACATTCAACGGCTCAAAGAGGTACGTCCGAAGTATTATGTCATTCAAAATTTCATCGAAGGGCAGGTCTCGACCCGTGGCCTGATGCTCGAGATTCCGGGCCTCTCTGAACTCCTGGCAGATTGGTATCGATCGGATACCATAATTGGAATCTATTATATTTACGTTCGGCGATAGCTCCGAACTTATACCCGTAGCGCCTCGTTTTTCGCGCGCGCTGAACATTTTGCCGATTCTATGGGCCTTTTTTCCAAATCCTCCGCTACTCCTGTGACTGAATCCGACATTCTTCATGCTTTAAGCTCCGTTGTGGATCCTGACATACACCGGGATGTCGTCTCACTCGGAATGATCAAGGATGTTGTCATCAAAGGAAGCAAAGTTGGCTTCACGTTTGAACTTACGACTCCCTCGTGTCCAATCAAAGGCGAACTCGAGCGAGAGGCTCGCGAGGCAGTTGAAAGCATCGCCGGCGCCGGCAATGTCGAAATTAAGATGACGGCTCGCGTGCCCCAATCCCAGCTCCGTTCCGCCGGTGAAATTCTCAGCGGAGTTAAGAATACAATCGCAATCGCATCCGGTAAGGGAGGCGTTGGCAAATCGACGGTCGCCGCAAACCTTGCGGTGCAACTCGCCCGCGATGGTGCTCGCGTCGGGTTGCTCGATGCCGATATTTATGGCCCTAGCATTCCCCTAATGTTCGGTCTGCAGAATGCCAAACCCGCCGCGCGGCAGGTTTCCGAGAACAAAGTCATGATGGTCCCGCTGGAGGCTGAAGGTATCAAGATCATGTCCATCGGATTTTTGGTCGATCCGGATACCGCAGTGGTCTGGCGTGGACCGATGGCAAGCGGCGCGCTCAAGCAATTCATGACCGATGTCGATTGGGGGGAGCTGGATTACCTGCTGTTCGACCTTCCACCTGGCACTGGTGACATCCAACTGACGCTCGTGCAATCCATTTCGCTCTCGGGCGCTCTCATTGTAACGACACCGCAGGACATTGCGCTTGCCGATGCCACAAAGGGTATTCGGATGTTCGAGAAAGTCCATGTGCCGGTGCTTGGAATCGTCGAGAACATGAGTTATTTCGTCTGCTCGCATTGTGGCGAGCGCGAAGAGATCTTCGCACATGGCGGCGGACGCACCGCCGCGAAAAATTTCGGGGTACCATTCTTGGGCGAACTTCCGCTGACGACGGAAGTTCGTATCGGCTCGGATACCGGCCATCCGATCGTGGCGACTTCACCGGACTCGACTGCGGGGAAAGCTTTCGCCGATATTGCGTGCGAGCTGGCCCGGCAAGTCTCGATCCTGGCCTATGCTCCGGAGCACGCCCCGGTTCAAATCGAAATCTGACAATCGGAGCGATGCCGGAAGATCTCGAACTACGCATTCGCCGAGCACTCGACCATGTCAAGCCATACTTGCACGTCGATGGCGGCAGTGTCGAGCTCGTCCGAATCGATTTCGAACATGCAGTCGTCGAAGTCTGCCTCGTGGGTGCCTGCCGTACCTGCTCGATGGCGTCGATGACGCTCCGGGCCGGGATCGAACGTGCCATTCTGCACGAAGCACCGGAAATCCGGAGGATCGAAGCCGTTTCGCGGCCAGAAATCGAGCAGCTTTTCGAACTTAAGTAGTGACTTTTCGTCTATTTATGTGTTATATTTGCCTGAGACTGAACTGATCATGCTACGCGATCTCGCTTCCAAACTCTGGCCGCTCAAGTTTTCCTCGAACGTGACCCCACCAAAGGCCACTTCGCTCACCACGCCTGAAATCGGATTTCTTGAAGATTCCGAAATCGAGCAAGGACTCGCTGCGCGGGTTTTGCTTTACAACGACAGCTATCACAGCTTCGACGAAGTCGGCATGCAGCTCGCCAAGGCACTCGGCTGTTCTGTCGATGAAGGGGAAGCTATTGCGTGGCGCGTCCATGCCACCGGTCAGGCGATTGTGTTCGATGGCGATCTCATGGGTTGTCTCCATGTCAGCGCCATCCTCGAAGAGATTGCGCTGAACACGCAGGTGATGACATAGGAAAATATGAAATATGAAGTATGAAATATGAAATAGTGGGACTTGCGAACCGATTCAAGATTCATAGTTCATAACTCATACTTTCCGCAATGGAACACCCTACCCACGCCAACGACGCGTTTAGCAAAGATGTCCTCGAGCGCATTGCGCAGCGCATTGCCGATGTTGAACATACTACTGGCGCGGACATTCGCATTTCAGTTCGTGACCTGCGCGATGCCGGCGAAGCCGATCTCTCCATCAAAGACTTAGCCGAAAAAGAATTCGCCATGCTGGGGCTTCACACGTCCAAAGATCACGCTGGCATTCTGATCTTCATCCTCTATCACGAGAAAAGGTTTTATGTCTGCGGCGATGCCGGGGTCCACTCACGCGTCCATCCCGAAGCATGGAAGGATGTTGCGCACGAGCTCGGCTCCCATTTCTTGCAAGCGGACTACGAAGGTGGCGTCCTCTCCGCGCTCCATAAGATCGAGCACCACCTGAAGCCAAAGCACGCGGCATAGGGCTCACGAGTGCGGCCCGATTTGGTGAGGGAAATATCTTGAAAAAAAGTCGATCGATCACTGACGTTTAGTGGAACGTCAGCGATGATGTGATTTTATCGCCAACCTGAAGCTTCATTACTTCATTCAGGCCACCCACGACGTCTCCCCAAAGGGTGTAGTGTCCATCCAAGTGCGGTGTAGGGCACTCGGTGATAAACCACTGCGAACCTTCGGTATCCTTGCCGCTGGATGCCATGCCGACCATGCCTTCGCGGTCATAGCTCGTTGGCGTGATCTCCGTGCGAATTGCATAGTCTGGGCCGCCGTATCCGGTGCCCGTAGGGTCGCCAGACTGTACGACGAAGTTTGGGACCACGCGATGAAATCGTTGGCCAGGGAAGAATTGCTGCTTGGCAAGACGTGCCATGTTCAGCACGGTGAGCGGCGTTTCGAAGGTATGGAGCCTCAGTTGGATCGCGCCGCGCTCAAGGCCAAATAACATTTTGTCGGGTAGACTTTCGAGATATGTCCAGTCAATATTGCTGATGATTGGCAACGGTGACTTGAGCCTCGTCGTGTTTTCGCCAATTGCTTGCAGTGCAGATTTGATCGAGTCCATCAGTTCAACATCATGCCACTGTCGCGCGGAATCATAGTCTGTTCGAAGGAGGGCAGGCACTTCGGCAGAGGGATCCCGAAACCACGCTTCTGCGCTGACCGCCGCGAGCAACTCGTCGCGGAATTGCCGATCCGCAAATGCGCGGAGATATTTGCGGACATAATCCTGCGCCTGCGTGCGGAAAGTATCGACTACGATCGTAGAATCCTGCAAATGCGCGAGTGCGAGTGTAGCGACGGCAGGATCATACACGACATCACTCACGCGCATCAGCATGGTGCGATAGACGTTGGCGGCATGCGTGCGTTCGAGCGCCGCACGAAATGCCGTGTCGGGATTTGGGCCCCGCGTAGCGCGCCGCCACATCGAGTCGAGCGCTTCAAGCCGAGGAACCTCCTCCAGAGCCGTAACAGCCGGCATGCTCGCAAGGAGATTATAGAAATTCACGGTATCGGATGTCATCCCGGCGGCTCGAACGGCTATTTCACGGACGTATGGATCCGTGGATTGAAAATAATTGTCGAGCGCGGTCTTGAGGGTCGGTGTTTGAAGTCGCGCGGCAGAGATGGTGGCGGTCGCTGCGACAATCGGGGCGATTCCTTCATTGCGTCCGTCCGTGCCATTGAACGCATCGAGATAATCGCGCAGCTTGGCGGAGTCGGCATGGGTCAGGTGGCCGGCGGCGATAAAGCTGCCGAGCGTTTGCTGTGCCGTTACGCCAACGTGGATCGATTTCGGATCATCTACCGTCGCTGCGGATGTTGCCGTTTGGAGAATATCGAAGATTGAAGAATCGAGCGTCGGTGATTTGGCGAGTGCATTCAGAATATTGATGCGGACTCTCCAGTCCTCCTCGCCGCGATAGGCCCGCGTCAGAAGAGTGTCGGTCGAAGGATTATGCGCGCGGCCAAGCGCCGTCGCTGCGAACATTCTGGCATATGGAGTGCCTTGATCGATCAGAAGATCCTTGAGAATATCGAGCCGATGTGAGATATTAAGAGAATCGCCCACACGGGCGAAAATGCAGGCTGCCCTCCATCGCGCCTCGGGATCGGCGGCAGAGGAGAGGAGTTCGGCATCATCCATCATCCGCTGGGATGTGATCTTACGAAGCGCGAGCCGAAGCAAGGCATCGGCATGATCGCGGTCCTGAAGTTTCTTTTGCTCGACGAGCATTGCCGAGACTTTAACGACGGTATTCGTGAAATTGTCGGGAGCAGTTCGCGCGAGTGCGGTCAGGCGGATAGCCGATGGATGATCGATGATGCCACGTAAGATCACTTCGCAAGCGCTCTGGTTTGGTCCGAGCATGCCAAGTGCGAAAGCTTCGGCATCGGCCACACTGTCGCGGACTTCTGTGGCGTAGTGTTCAATCAGGGCTGGCCGCACGGCAGTATCGCCAATGTTTGCCAGCCCGATCGCCGCTCGCCAGGCGACGCGTGTTTCTGGTGACGCAAGATATTGCAGTAGCGAATCAGCATTGCGTCGTTCATCGGTGAGCGTAATGATCCGGCGCTCCGCGGCATTGAAGTGAACTTGTGCTTGCGAGCTCTGCGTGCTGAACAGAATGGCGAGCGATGCGATGAGGAAGCGAGTGCGAATGGTCATGCTAATAGATTACGGAGTATTCACTAACCGATTGTCAACCGAACTAAGTTGTAAACAATCGCGAGAGTTTTCCACATTGCGTATTAAACTCTTGACTTTCGACTTCGGATTCGTTTATTTGTGAATTGAATACAGAGTAAGTCGCCATAGAATCAGAACATTCGACCTTATGCGAGTAGGACTCTTAGCGAACATCAAGCCGACCCCAGAACGCCAGATCGAACAACTCCGAACGCGGTATCCCGTTCGGACGAGTACGCGTGCACCTGGCAGCAACTCTGATAGCAAAGCCCCCGGCAGCAAATTGCCTGGCACCGATGCGGGTGCGCGCCAGAAGACGCGAGCGAGCGAGCGGCTGACCGAGCGAGCGCGGACGACGCTCGACGATCTTTATGCCGAGTGGGATTCCCCCGAAACAATCGAGGCGGTCCGCAAGGCGCTCGTGTCGCATCCTGATGTGGAATGCGAAGTAATCGAAGCGGTGCCCGACCGGGCGATCGATCGACTTCTGATCAAAGATCTGGATATTGTTTTTAATCTGGCCGAGGGATTTGTCGGCGCGGCACGCGAAGCACAATTTCCCGCGCTGCTCGAGATGCTCGACATTCCGTACACTGGGTCAGGACCGCTGGCACTCGCGACCGCGCTGGATAAAGCTCGGACGAAGGAGGTGCTTTCCTATCACGGGGTACCCGTCGCGCGCTTTGTCACAAGCGGCCGCGCGATCGAATCGATCCGAGGGGTGCTGCCGGGCTCCGACTTCCCGTTCATAGTCAAGCCGATCAGCGAAGGAAGCTCGAAGGGAATCCGAAATTCTTCGTTCGTCACGAGTTTGGATGCGATGAACCGGGAGATCGAGCGGATCGCGACGGAATACTCGCAACCGGCGATCATCGAGGAATTCCTTCCAGGTCGGGAGTTTACGGTTGCCGTCATCGGCAACGGACCAAATGCACGTGTGCTGCCGATTGTCGAGATCAATTTTGGTGAACTGCCGGAAGAGGCGAACCGAATCTATTCCTATGAAGCAAAGTGGGTTTATGATGTCGCGACGAATCCACTTCACATTTTTACCTGCCCTGCGGACACCAGTGACCGGCTTCGCAATGAGATTGAGAATGTCGTACTTCGGACGTACGAGGTGCTCGACTGCCGTGATTGGTCGAGGATCGATGTCCGATTGGATGCACGTGGCCGCGTGAATGTGATTGAAGTTAATCCATTGCCGGGCATTCTACCGAATCCTGAGGAGAACTCATGCTTCCCGAAAGCCGCACGCGCCGCAGGGCTAACCTATGAGTCCATGCTCCTTTCCGTTTTGAAATCTGGCTGCGAGCGGTACGGCATTCCATTTCAATTTGAACCCAAATTTGCATAAGATTACGAATGACGAATAGCGAATTACGAATTGAAAGATTCGTCCATTCGTAGTTCATCGTCTGTAATTCGTAATTGATGAAAATAGCCGTCATATACAACGAACCGCGGAATACAGCGGCGGAGGATCACTGGCTTCGGCGGTCGGATCCGGATTATCGCCCGCCCTCGGCCGATTTTGTCGACGCCAGCGAGCATGGCGTCGTGCAGCAAATGCATTCGATTGCTGCGGCACTCAGTGGACGTGGCCACGAGGTCTCGATCTTCAGCGCGGACGATGATCCCGGCCGGTTGTGCGAGTTTCTCAGGAGCGAGCGGCCGGACGCGATTTTCAACTGTTGCGAATCGATCATGGGGCAATCGCGATTGGAGATGAACGTTGCGGCATTGTACGAACTGTTCGGAACAGAGTACACCGGCTCGCCAGCTCTGGCATTGGGGATTGCGCTTGATAAGGCCCTGGCGAAGTCCATCTTCGAATCTCGTGAGATTCCGACTCCGAAGCACCAGTTGTTTTCGGAGGGCGACCAATTTGCTGGCGGCCTCGCATTCCCGGTTATTGTCAAACCGGCGCAGGAAGATGCTTCGATCGGGATCGATTCCAATGCGATCGTCGAGAACGAGACCGCGCTGATGGCCCGCGTTCGTTTCATTTTGAACGAGTTCGAACAGCCGGCGCTCGCCGAAGAATTTATTGACGGTAGGGAGTTAAATGTTGCCGTCATCGGCGGCCCGGACGGAATGTTGGAGACGCTCCCGATCTCCGAGATCACATTCGATAAAATGCCGCCAGGCATGCCACACATCGTCAGCTACGAAGCGAAATGGGTCGAAGAGTCTCCGGTCTATCACACGACGGTACCGGAATGTCCAGCGCGATTGCCAGCCTCAGTTGAAGCGGCCGCGCGACGAATTGCACTCGCCGCGGCGGCGGCCGTAGGCCTCCGGGATTATGGCCGCGTCGATATGCGGCTCGATGCGAGCGACCGGATCTTCGTGCTCGAGGCCAATCCGAATCCGGACATCAGCGAGGATGCCGGCTTCATGCGCGCGGCTCGGGCAAGCGGACGAACGTATGATGGCACGATAAATGAAATCTTGGACTTAGCGATCGCGAGAAAGACGGACGATTCGCGAACGTTCAAAAAGTAGCAAGCGTTAGGCGCGACGATTTCAAAATCAATCGCCAGTGCAGAAGCAACGACTCACGTACCGTGGTGATCCATACCGATGATTGATCATCCGCTTGAAACAATGATACGTGATTTGCGAAAACAGGACACGGAGGAAGTGATCGCTCTCCTCCAGCGAACGAAGAATTTTTCGGACGCCGAAATCGAGATCGCTCGAGAGCTCATTGACATCGTGACGACCAAACCCGAACAGGAAGACTACTTCGCTTCTGTCGCAGAAGTAGAAACCGATAACGAGACACGTCGCATTGCGGGATTCTTGTTGCTCGGCCCCACACCGGCCACCACTGGCACATACGATATGTACTGGATCGCCGCCCATCCGGATTTTCAGGGCCAGGGGATTGCACAGAAGCTGGACGAGTATGCGGTCCGCTTCGTGCGAGAGCGCAAGGGCTATTGGCTCATCGCAGAGACGAGCAGCCAACCTGGCTACGAGCGGACCCGAGGCTTCTACACGAAGCAGGGATACCAGGCGCTCGCACGCATTCCGGACTATTACAAGCCGGGCGACGATTTGATAATTTTTGGGAAGAGAGTGTGAGAGAATTGTAGATGCGTAGGGGCTAATGGCATTAGCCCGAACCGTGAACGGGTTAATGCCATTAACCCCCTACTTGATCTTCACGCGAATAGGTTTTCGAGTCCACGATTTGGAAATCGAGCATCGATTGCTTATATTGCAATCGGCTCCGATCGAAACATCGAGGGCACATCATAGCCGCGAATTATGCAGCGTGATGTAAATAACATCATCACACGAGTCGTGTGCGCCGGGATGCCGGACACAATGGCTCGCATCATCAACATCAAATGGAATATTGGCAGGAGCTACTCCGCAAGTCGGTAGAATCAAAAGAGGAAATCGTCGCACAATTCGGAATCAAGCCCGAAGTTGCCGAGAAGCTCAACGACTTCTTCCAGACGCGAGTCAATCCGTATTATCTTTCGCTCATTCGGCATAAGGGCGATCCCATCTGGCTCCAATGTGTACCAGATGAGATTGAACTCTCCGATATCGATGCGCCGGAAGATCCGCTCGGCGAGGACGCCATGTCGCCCGTTCCCTCGATCACGCACCGCTATCCGGACCGCGTGCTGTTTCTTGTCACGAGCCAGTGCTCGATGTATTGCCGCTTCTGCACCCGCAAGCGCAAAGTCGGCGATTCGTCTAAGATCTCGATGAAGTATATCCAGCAAGGGCTGGATTATATCGCCGCGCACCCGGAAGTCCGAGACGTGATCCTTTCCGGCGGCGATCCGCTTACGCTCACGGACTTCATGCTCGAGAAGGTGCTGAAAGGTCTGCGCGAAATTCCGCACGTCCAGATCATCCGGCTTGGGACCAAGGTGCCATGCGTGTTGCCGCAGCGCGTCACACCGCAGCTTTGCGACATGATCAAGAAGTATCATCCAATTTACGTCAACACCCACTTCAACCATCCGTGGGAATGCACGCCGGAGGCAAAGCAGGCTTGCGAAATGCTGGCCGATGCCGGTTGCCCGGTCGGCAACCAAATGGTGCTGATGAAGGGCGTCAACGATAATGCCGAAGTTGTGATGGAGTTGATGCAAAAGCTATTAGCGATGCGCGTCCGGCCTTACTATATTTACCAGGCCGATATCACCAAGGGCGCCAATCACTTCCGGACACCAGTTAAAGTGGGACTCGAGATCATGGATAAGCTCCGAGGCTGGACTTCCGGCTTGGCAATTCCATACTTCGTAATCGACGCACCCGGCGGCGGCGGCAAGATACCGATGCTGCCGAACTATGTTGTCAGTCACGACGAGAAGACTTGGGTGCTTCGCAACTACAAGTACGACATCTACACGTATCCGGATGTCGTCGAAGAGGAGAAGCCGGTCAAAGCGCCCACGCGCAAACGGCCGATTCGCGCTCCGCGCAAGAAGAAGGTCTTCAGCAAGGCCGATCCGGGACCGGGATTGCGCTGATCATCGTCTGATTTCACTGATTTAGTTAAGGGACACGCCGGTGGCGTGTCCCTTTTTGCATCGTGCTTTGGGGATTTGAAATTGCGGTGCTTAACATACGGGAAGGAAGAGCTTGCCCTGAGCGATGATGAAGGGGCGTCGCTAAGGGCTTTTTGAGATGAACCCGCGCTCGCATGCGAGAGCGGGTTCTTTATTGCGTTGCGGGCAGTGCACGCTACATAAGGGCGAGTGGTAAGAAGTTCTCGGGTACTAGACCTTTCGCGGCATCCGAGAAGACACATTGACACAACTTGGGGGTCAAATGGACGTAGTTGCGAAGGACTTGCTCCTCGCTCCAGCCATGCGAGAACAGCTTAAGAATAAACTCGACCGATAGTCGCGTTCCTTGATTACCGGCTGGCCCGTTAGAATATCCGTATCGGATCGGTGTGGAGGTAATTGTGTCAGCCTATAATGACTGGTAACACCGCCGTGGGTTGGACTAATGCGACTGACTGGCCGCAGGTTTCGAAGGAGATTCTAGCTTTTGTTGTTAATACAACGAACAGACCGGAAATCCTCGAAAACGAGGTTAAAGCCTTCGCTAGCCTGCCACTTTCTAGGGGCTTCCAAGCGGGTCTTCTGACGCCAATATTGAACGCTTTGAATCCGGACAAGTTGTTTATTTTAAACAACAAAAGTAGGCGCGCTGTAAACTATTTTACGGGGGCCACATTCAAATTCTCCACGCTCCCAATTTACTCAGAGGCGAACAGGACGGAGCATTCTCTCGTCGAGTCTGTCTCTAGCACAATCCTCGCCCTAAGTTCGAGCGATGCCCGATCCTCTGACCTATTTGACATGTTCTGCCATTGGCTATATGCAGTCATTAAGTACCCCCCGATTGTCGGCCATCGAATCAAAACCGAGGATGGCGAGGTGGTCGTCAATGTCCCCGAAGAACAGCCCGATGTTGCACCGGCCGCTGTCTCCAGCAATGCCGGCATTGAGCCTCGCCCTTCTTACCAAATTCAAGCAAAGCTCGCTGACATAGGCGCTAAAATGGGATTCCGTATTTGGGTACCGCGCAACGATCGCCAAAATGTTCTCGCACTCGTTGCAAGGAACAAGTACGGCGCATTTCTTGAATGTCTACCCCTCAATTATGATGACTTGACTCTAAGAACAATTGAACAAATAGACGTAATTTGGATGAAGGGACGCTCAATGGCACGAGCGTTCGAAGTCGAGCACACGACTGCGATTTACTCTGGACTTCTTCGGATGGCCGACTTGCTTGCATTGCAGCCGAACATGGACATTCGTCTCCACATTGCTGCGCCGAACGAAAGACGCGATAAGGTTCGTCAAGAGATACTCAGACCTACATTTTCTCTACTAGAGCATCGGCCTCTCTACAGATCTTGCTCGTTCTTACCCTATTCAGCTGTTGAAGAGATGGATTCCCTACCTCACTTGGAGCATATGAATGGATCAATAGTCGATGATTATGCAGAGAAATTCGAGGAAGATGAGGACGAATAGTGTCCACCATCTGCCCGGCCTTACCATGAGGGGAAGCCTGCGGCGGCGGGCCGCCTGAGGCTTCGTGCGTGCGGGTTGCGGGAGCGTGGCACGAAGCAGAGCGGCGGCGCGTTGCAAAATCTATGCAGAGCTATGTAATAACCCCCCAAAACCCTGCCGAGCAGCAACAACTCGCTCAATTCCTTGCCACTTCTCATCTTCGTTCAAGGGTGTTGAGCGATGAGGAAAAAGAGGACATCGGCATGTTGCTGCTGATGTCTGAGGTTGACCCGAACGACACGGTGCCCGAAGAAGAAATCCGGAAAATACTTGCCTCGTGAAGCTAATTTTTAGCACACGATTCGCCAAGGACCTGCGAGACATTCAGGACAAATGTTTAAAGATCAGTATCCAATCGGCTATTGATCGAATGCGAGCTGCCACTCGAGTGGATGAGATTGGGGATGTTATCAAAATGAAGGGGTCGAAGAACGCTTTTCGAATACGTGTTGGTGAGTATCGCATTGGGTTCTTTCTTGATGGAGATACAATTACGCTTGGCCGTTTCGCCAATCGGAAGGATATTTATCGCATCTTTCCCTAATTGACTCGGAGAGTTTCACCTCTTCATACTCAGAACAACGGAGTTAAGCGATTCAGGGCCGATGTCCGCCTTGGCAGATTGGGGGCTCTTACGATTCTTCGTCGAGAATAATCGCCCATCGTATTTTTGTACCCATGCTCATTCCCGAATTCCTCCATGCGCTCGAACACGTCGTCCCACTTTCGGCAGCAGGCTACGAGCGGGATGCCATCGGTTTGCAGGTCGGGCTGGCGGCGGGGACTGAACTTACCGGCGTGCTCTTCGCCTATGAGGTGACTTCAGAAGTAATTGCCGACGCGCGGGAGCGGGATGCGAACCTGATTGTCGCGTTTCACCCTTTGATCTTCCCGACGATTCCTGCCGTCACAGACGCAACGCGTACCGGAATGCTCATCCGCGCGTTGATCAAGTCCGATATAGCACTCTACGTCCAGCACACGGCCTTCGACACCCACCCGGAATTCGGCACCAGCCGGCTGATGGCCGAAGCACTCGGGCTAAAGGAGATTCGGACGCTCTCCCCACTCATGCGCGAGGGTTTACCCGCAGGGACTGGCATGGGGGCCCTCGGGATTTTGATCGAAAAGATGAATCGTGGGGCGCTATTAATACTGACGGAACAGACATTTGGGGCGCACGGCTTACGGTTCAATCGAGGCGGTCCGGCCCAAGTCCGCACGGTTGCGATGCTCGGCGGAGCCGGCATGGAATATTATTCGGACGCGCGGAAAGCGGGCGCTGACGCCTTTATCACCGCGGATATTCGCTATCATGATTTTTATCTGGCGGACCACGATGGTATTCTTCTCATCGATGCCGGACACGCGGAGACCGAAAGGTTTGTTACGCTCGGGATGGTCCGAGCCGCAACCCGAGCCATAACCATCGTAAATTTGCATGGAGAAATTCCGGCATCTCGCTTGTTAGCGGCGCAGGCGCAGCCGAACAGCGTGCGATATTATCATTCGTGAGCGGCCTCCGGCGGCAGTGCCCTCAACGTTTTTGGAGACAATGTGAATCAATCCTTACTGCATCTTTACGAATTACAACGAGTCGACAGCAAACTGGACGAATTAGTCGAGAGTCGGGGCGAGCTTCCGGAGCGCGTCCAGGAGATGCGGCGAACGCTCGATGAGCAAGTGGACCAGCTCGCGCAGGTCCGCATGGACATCGCGGATCTCGATGTCCGCTCGAAGCAACTCTCCGACGAGACGGTCGATCTTCGCGAGAAGGTCGAGCGCTACAAAGCGCAGCAATTCGATGTGAAGACGACGCGTGAATATGACGCGATTACGTTTCAACTCGAGGATGGCCAGCGCCGGCTGCACGGCAACGTCGAGAATATCGGACGGATGGGTATCGAGCTCGAACAGCTTCGCACCGATGAGCAGCAGATGGCGCAGGACCTTTCCGACATGCAGCGGGAGCTCCAGGAAGCCGAGACCGCACTCTCCGAAGTTCTCGCGGATACCGAGGAAGAGGAGAAGCAGTTACTTGCACGTCGCGAAGGACTTGTCAAGCAAATCCAGTCATTCCATCTGACGATTTACAATCGCGTCCGGCCAGCCAAAGCCGGAATCGCGGTGGTTGCAATTAAGAATGGTGTATGCGGCGGATGCTTCAATGCCATCCCGCGGCAACTGGCGCTCGAACTGAAAAAAGCAGAAAAGCATACCGTCTGCGAGTATTGTGGTCGCATTGTCGTCGGTGAACCGATTGCCATTGCGATCGATGGCGAGCCGCAGCCTGTGACGTATGAAGTCGAAGGCGAAGAAGGCGACGAGTAATTGAATGAAGGGTCTGCCATCGGGCAACCGCTCTATCTTCGGATGGAGAGGAAAGTCCGAACTCCGAAGCTATGAGCGATCATGATCGCTCATAGCGTGGGCAGCGTGCCGGTCGAGATTCTTCGGAATCAAGCCCGGGGAGCGGGTACAAAGCGCAAGCGACAAACCGCTCACAGCGTAGTGTCACAGAAAAGCAAACCGCTTGGTTGGCCGGCTTGCCGGCCTGCCGAGTAAGGGTGAAACGGCGGTGTAAGAGACCACCGCCCGGAGAGTAATCTTCGGGGTCACGATAAACCTCGCGCGGAGCAAGACCACGTATGGGATCCGTCAGCAATGACGATCGCGGCCCGCGATAATGCCGAGGCATTAGCCAGAGCGTTGGATTCCGGGTAGGTCGCACAGAGTAATGGTTGCCTCTTCGTTGCATGAGCAATCGTGCGCGAATAGACAGAATTCGGCTTACAGATGGCAGACCTTTTTCTAATTATCAATGACGAATCACGAATGAAATTCAGACTGCCACTAATGAGTGCGTGCTCAATTTGTCATTTGCTATTCGTCATTTGTCATTAACGTGACCCGCCTCGCCGCACTTCAGCAGTTTCTCAAGCAGGACCCGAACGATAGCTTTACCCGCTATGCGATTGGGTTGGAATACGCGAAAGAGAAGAACTTCGCGGAAGCAATTCGGACGCTCGAAGAACTGCGTTCGCTCGACGCGAACTACATTCCGACCTACTACATGCTCGGAAGTTATTACCGCGAGTTGGGCCAGAACGAGCAGGCAGGCCTGGTATATCGTGATGGCATTGCGAAAGCTCGCGCCGCTCGCGATCTTCATGCGGCAAGCGAACTCGATGCTGCTCTCGACGAACTGGAATCCGAATAACGAACTATCCTCATGACCCTCGAACAAGAAGCAATCGATTTTTTTCTGAAGGAGAATGTCCTTAAGTTTGGCGACTTTGCGCTGAAGAGCGGTCGCAAATCGCCTTACTTCTTCAATACCGGCTCGCTCTGCTCCGCCGCGCAACTCGCGAAAATGGGTGAGCTATACGCTCGCAAGCTCCAAAGCGAACCGGCTTTCGCCGATGCGACCGTTATCTTTGGATCGGCATATAAAGGCATTCCGATATCAGTCGCCACGGCGATTGCATTGAATGGGACCGCGAGATCGAGTATGCGCGCCGTCAGCGACCGCAAGGAGGCGAAGACGCATGGCGATGTGAGCGCATTCTTGGGCGTGCTCAATCCGGGTGATAAAGTCGTGATCGTCGATGATGTCATGACGACTGGCGGGACCAAGATGGAAGCAATCGAGAAGCTGCGTGCCGCCGGCGCTGAGCCGGTCGGTCTTATTATCGCGTTCGATCGAGCCGAGCCGGTCGGAGATTCCTCTGCGACCGCAACGGAAAGCTTCGAGAAGGAGACTGGCCTGCCCGTATTCGCGCTCGCGAATATCCATGATGTTGCTCGTGTCCGTCCCGAAGTCAAAGCCGCGCTTGAGAGCTACCTCGCGCAATTTGCAGCCGCGAAATAGGCGAATGTTTTTGCCGAATCATGACGTTCTCCAGACATGATTCGATTATGGGTTACGCTGTTGGCGGTCTTCACGTTCCTTGTTGCTGGCTGCAATAGCGGGACACAACCGCCTACAATAGCGACAGGGTCCGTTATATTTGTTCGTGATATGGAAAGCAATGGGTACGCCGAGGTCATTGCGGGCGGTGTCTCGTTTCCAGTTTGGGACACGACAAAGACGAAATTTTGGCCGTCGCCCGGTCTCATCGACTTCGAGTTTCACCCGTACGCGACGATCAGAAACGACTCGAACGTGAGTCTCGACCTGACTGCGACATGGAAATTTGGTGTTATGCAATCCATTGGTGGGAAGGATACATTTGTCACGACCGTGGCAGGCTTACCGGATTCTGGCGTATCACCCAATCTTGGCACGCTTGCGCCGGGGCAGTCCTATGGGATTACTACATTCCAAAGCACGCGCATCGATACCACCATACACGCTCCCTTCGACTATCTGCAAATCGACGATCGGCTCATCACCCAGCGTCCAGCATATCAGCTCACCATTTGGAACAAGCAGGGCAAGAGGCTGCTCGCATCCACGGCGCTCTTCGACACCAATGATTTTCACAAGCGGTACCGTGGTTTCTATTTTACAACAGAGAGTTCTCCCTTTCCAGAGGGCACGGTGGATGGTCCCGTTGACCCAAGTGGCGGAGATCCCGCGTTACGGATACTCCCGACATATCCGGATCCAACGACCGGTCACACGACACTCTTGCTGAACCTGGGGGAATCGGTCGATTCCATTCAAGCCGATCTCTATATCACTCCACACCACAGGGCCGCGCGCCTTTGTAGCATTGGCGCGATGCCGCCCGGTGTGCAATATATCCAACTGAACATGCCGCCGGTCGAATCCGGACTCTACCGGCTACAGCTCATCGTCTGGAAGCGTGGTACGGGCGACTACGGAAACTACGAGAACGTCTGCATTCGCTGAAATTAATTGGCCTTCTCGAACAGAGCCGCCAGTGGCGTCCAATAGTAGTCGATCCACCCTTGCTTGAGGTCTGCTACTTGATCCTCAGGGACGCCGGAGTGGGTGAATGTCAGCTTCGTCTTACCTTTGCCGGCCGGAGCGAACGCGAATGTCACGCGTGAGTCATGTCCCTCGGGCCAGTCGGATGCATGCCAGGACTGGACGATCTTCTTATTCGGCTTGAGCTCCAGGTTCGTGCCAGTGGCATAGCCGTCATGGACGCTGAACGCACCGCCGACTTTAGTCGAGATCTGTGCCGGCGCGCCAGTCATCTTCGCGTGCTTGCGCGAGTCCATCAGCGTCTCGTACAGGTCTTTCGCGGATGCGTTGAAGGTGCGGGTTTGTTTGATCGTTTTGGTTGCCATAGGATTAGAGCAGTTGGTGCGTGCAAATATAACATTATTTAGGGCACCGGAAAGCAGCGCTTCCCGGCACACAGTTAGGCTCCTGGCACTCCGTTTTGCCCTCCGCGGCCGGGCACTATCCCTTTCGCCTCTCTCTTTCAATGGCATCATGCTTCCCAAGCGACTCATCGGTTTCTTTATCTTCGCCACGTTGACGGTAGCAAGTGCCGGTACTTTGCCGGCGCAGTGGTTGGAGACGACTGGGCCGAGTGGCCGTTCCGTTTTGTGTCTCGCAACAAACGGGTCGAATCTCTTTGCAGGGACTGCTCGCGGCGTATTTCTCTCGACGAACAATGGCACAAGCTGGACGGCGGTTAATACTGGCTTGACAGATACTGTTGTCCTAGCCCTTGCGGTGAGCGGCACGAATCTCTTTGCAGGGACTTACAACAGCGGCGTATTTCTCTCGACGAACGACGGCACAAGCTGGACGGCGGTTAATACTGACTTGACAGACACTATTGTCTGGAGCCTTGCTGTGAGCGGCACGAATCTCTTTGCAGGGACTCAGAAAGACTACTCTCACGGCAGCGGCGGCGTATTTCTCTCGACGAACAACGGCACAAGCTGGACAGCGGTTAATACTGGCTTGACAAGCGCTGCTGTCCATGCCCTTGCGGTGAAGGTTACCACCGATGGTCAGGACACGAATCTCTTTGCAGGTGTTTGGGGCAGCGGCGTATTTCTCTCGACGAACGACGGCACAAGCTGGACGGAGATTACTACTGGCTTGACAGACACTGATATCCCAGCCCTTGCTGTGAGCGGCACGAATCTCTTGGCAGGGACTTTGAACGGCGTATTTCTCTTGGGCGGCAACAGCACAACCTGGAGGGCAGTTAATACTGGCTTGACAAACACTGAGGTCCCTGCCCTTGCGGTGAGCGGCACGAATCTCTTTGCAGGGTCTTCCGGCAGCGGCGTATTTCTCTCGACGAACAACGGCACAAGCTGGACGGCAGTTAATACTGGCTTGGGAAACCTTGATGTCCAAGCCCTTGCGGTGAGTGGCACGAATCTCTTTGCAGGGACTTACTATGACGGATTTTGGGGCGACGTTTGGCGCCGACCGCTTTCTGAAATGATCGGCACGAGCGCTGTGAGCGAACCACAACGCACCACCACGCAGGCTAAAGCCACTGTTTACCCCAATCCCTTCAACTCATCCACCACCATCTCCTTCACGCCGGAGACCAGCGGTTATGCGGATGTATCGGTCGTGAACCTGCTGGGTGTGGAGGTCGCGCGGATATTCTCGGGTGAGCTGGCGGCGGGGGAGCACAGCTTCGTGTGGGACGCGGCCAAGATGGCCGCGCCAGGCGGGATGTATGAGTGCCTCGTCCGGATGAACGGGCGGGTGGAGTCGGTGCCGGTTGTGCTGCTTCGCTGATTGAGATTTGGGCGGCCGCTTCGCGGGGGATGAAGACGATCCAGTGCCGGAGATACCGTATTAGTTCGTTCCTCCGTTCCGTTGTGATTTTTGATATTTAGGGTCATATGCCCGTTGATGCTTTTCCATCGCATAGAGGAGATGTATGAGTTTTCGAGCGACGGCCATCTGTAAGACCATGGGCTTT
>JAUZNX010000022.1 GCA_030706745.1 Bacteroidota bacterium | reverse complement strand
GCGAGGAAACCCATCACCCTGTCCTCTCCCCACAAGGGGAGAGGGAAACAGTAGAAGAGAATCCTGTCGTCATCATCAACTCGTTCGAGTATGCGCCGCTGAACCGGAATGGCAAGTGGTGGATGGCACGCGAGATACTCGAGTTGCAGGAGTCGCTCTCGCTGACGGTAATCCTATTCTCGCATGAGATGCGGAGCGATTTGGAATCAGGATTGCCGGGTCGTGGATCAGTGGGACTCATCAGTGGTCAGGCAGCCTCGGTTGTGCGACTTACGGACCCGTTCGAACACCTGATCCGCAGTCGGAAACCCAGAAAGCAGCCAGAACGGGCCACTATTCATGAAGCACAAATGCTCGCGCCGGGCTTCTGTGAAGATCAGAATATTTCTGAAGAAGGGCAGGAAATCGACGTCATTGCGATGAGCGCGGAGCGCGAAGAAGCAATCCCGCGCACGAAGTCAATCGGACTTCGCACGCGGGACCGCGCCGTCGGCCTTCGGCCTGCGCGCAATGACGTATCGTAGTGAAGTGAGGTATAGACCGCAAGAAAAAGGAAAATGAAGGACGAATAACTGAGGATACATTCGCACAGCGATTGAATTCTCAGAGTCAATTGTTAGTGTAACGCATGGCCGATCTTAACGAACACGAGTTTGCATCTACTCTTCGGGGAAAAATATTTGCGGGGGCGATCATTGTCGTATTCCTCGGATTCCTCGTGCGCTTCGTTCAGCTTCAGATCATTGAAGGTCCCGCGCTACGCGGCGCGGCGATCGAGCAAGGACTAAAGAAGATCGAGCGAGTGCCGGTTCGTGGCACGATTTACGACCGTCGTGGGCGAGTTGTGGCCGCGAGCGTGCCGTCCTTTAGTGTAGCCGTCACACGGCAGGATTTCGATCCGTACCGCGCGCAAACGTTGCCGTTACTTGCGCGGATTCTGGGTGTCGATACGAATTATATACTCGAGCGTATCAATCAAGGTGGCTTTTACACGCGGTTTCAGCCGATCAAAGTTTGGCGAGATGCCGATCCGCGAATCATCGCTCAGATCGAAGAACGGCAGGACCAGTTGCCAGGAGTTGACATCGTTTCCGAATCGAAACGCGAATACGTAGCACCGATTCGTGCTTCGCATTTGCTTGGCTACACCAAGGAGATTTCGGAGGCAATGCTCGATCGGCTCGATAGTACCGCTGATAGTGAATACTATCACCCTGGCGATGTCGTTGGTACCACGGGGCTGGAGCAGGTGCATGAGCGTGAATTGCGAGGCACCAAAGGATATGAGTTTCTCGCTGTCGATGCGAAGGGTCAAAAGCAGGCTCGATTGAATCGAGGTCTTACCGATATTCCCGGAATCGATGGCGCGAACATTCAGCTCGGAATGGACATCGATTTACAGGAGTATGCCGAGCAATTGCTATCGCCATACCATGGTGCGATCGTCGCGCTCGACCCTCGAAATGGTGATATTCTGGCACTCGTATCGAAGCCCGATTTCGATCTAGACGTGTTTAGCGGAAAGACGACGAAGAAAGAATATCAGGCGGTGATGCTCGATCCCGATCATCCGCTTTACAATCGCGCAACGCAAACGCGCTATCCGCCGGGATCGACGTGGAAGCTGATGATGGCCGCCGCGTGTCTGACGACGAAGACCATTCCATTCGATTTCAAGCTGACGTGTCCAGGTTCGTTCACATTTGGCAATCATACGTACAAGGACGATCAGGTCCATGGAGTGGTCGATGTTCACCAATCGATTGTCCGCTCATGCGATGTGTTTTACTATCGCATGATATTGAAGCTCGGGATCGACTCGATGTACAAATATGCGCGGGAGTTTGGCTTCGATCAGCCGACGGGCGTTGATATTGGTCACGAAGGAAGCGGATACATACCGAACACCAAACGGATGAACAAGCTCTATCCGCATGGATGGACTTTGGGGTATGTCGTGAGTCAAGGCATCGGACAAGGAGAGATCGGTGTGACGCCAATTCAGCAGGCCGCATATATGGCCACCTGGGCGAATCATGGCGTGTGGGTCGAGCCCCATGCTGCCCATCGCATTTACAACATGCAAAGCGGTACTTGGGATACAGTCGCATATAAGTCTCGGCGGCTTGATGTGCCGGATACTGTGATCGAGACGGTGCGTCGTGCCATGCTGGGTGTTGTCAACGAACCGGGTGGGACCGCGCACCAGGCCGCAATTCCGAACTCCAGTATTCTCATTGCAGGTAAGACAGGCACGGCACAGAATCCCCATGGCAAGGACCACGCATGGTTCGATTGCTTTGCACCATACGATCATCCGAAGATCGCAATCTGCGTGCTTGTCGAAAATGCCGGTTTCGGAGGTGTGGTCTCCGCGCCGATCGCGCGCAAGCTGATCAACTATTATCTAACTGGGACGCGTGAAGATCCCACGCCATCGATCGTGCCAAATACGCCAGCCTACGAAGCATGGAAGATGGAGATCTATGGAGGAAAATCAAAAGGTGCAAGGAAAGACAGCGTGGGCACCTCGGCTCCATCTGTGAGCGCACGGCCAACTTCTACCAAGGCTCTTCAACCATCGCGAAAGCGGCATGCCTCTCGAAGCGATTATGAAACACCATGGCGCAGGTTTGGGTGAATGGGACATGGCGAGCTCAGACCAGTGATGGTCTCCTGAAAATTTATTGAAATTGGGAAGGTTCTTTTCATTCCTATTTCCTAATTTCTGAGGATGGCTCGGCGAAGTCCGTAATTTCGTTTGTACATGATCTCGCTACTACACGGCACAGTCCGGCATAAGGTACCATTTTGGATCGTCATCGAAGCGGCCGGTGTCGGCTACGAGGTGTTCTGTACACAGGAGGCGTTCGAGCTGGCAGGGAAGGTTGGTACGGAGGCCGAACTGTGGACGCGCTTGGTGGTGCGCGAAGACTCGCTCACACTTTATGGATTTGCGCGTGTGGAGGAGCGGGCGCTCTTTGACCAACTCGTCGCGATTAGTGGTGTCGGGCCAAAGACTGCAGTCGGTATTCTTTCGGGGCTCGGTGCGGATCATCTCCGCGAGGCTATCGCCACTGGTGATACTGGACGGTTGACAGGTATTCCCGGTATTGGCCGGAAGACCGCCGAGCGGCTTATTGTCGAGTTGCGGGACAAACTTATGAAAGAAGAGACGTACGCTCCTCCAACGACGAGCGGGGCGAGGGTCCGAAGTGATGCCCTGCAAGCGCTTATCGCATTGGGCTATCAGAGAGTGCTGGCAGAGAAAGCAATCAGAAATGTGGTTCGGGATACCCCGGAGGCAGGGAAGAGCGTGGAGGCACTTATTAAAGCAGCGCTGAAGGAAGCAGCTTAGCGCAGATAACGGGCTACTGCAGCACCGGCAACAACTGGGCTTTCTCGGGCTCGCCACACAGCTTGTAAATGGCATCGCCGACGCGTTGCATGAGCCATTGCGGGGTGCTAGTTGCACCTGTCACGGCAACGTTGTTTACTTTTTCGAACCACTCGGGCAAAAGTTCACGCTCATCCTCGATGAAGTAAGTATTCGGGTTGGCATCCTTGGCGACATTAAAGAGGACCTTGCCGTTCGAGCTGTTATGGCCGGCAACAAATATTACCAAATCCTGCTGGCGTGCCAGTTCCGCGAGCTTCGTTTCTCTGCCGGAGACTTGACCGCATATCGTATCTTTGGCCTGAAATTCGACCGCTGTCTCTTCCATCGTATCCACGACAAGATCGGAGATACGCTCTTTCAGGCGGTCCCGTATTTCACGGAAAGTGGGGCGATCCATCGTCGTTTGCGAGAAGAGCACCGTGGGGCGATCGAATTTGATTTTGGCCAATGCCTCTTCGACCGATTTCACCACAATGGCTTCATCGTTGACCACACCCCTAAGTCCGATTACCTCGGCATGTTCCTTCTTACCAAAAATTACGATCTGGTAGTTCTTGTCATAAAACTTTCGAATGCGCTCCTGAACTTTGCCAACGACTGGACACGTCGCATTGACGACTTCGAGGCCAAGCTCTTGCAGCTTCGTATAAGTCGAAGGCGGTTCGCCGTGAGCTCGAATCAGTATCTTAGACTGGATGCCGAGTGTGCGATTCTCTTCAGCAATTCGCTCGAAATCACCATGCCCGATGGTCTCAAGTCCTTCGGAGCGAAGGCGATCGACCTCGACGGGATTGTGGATGATATCACCCAATGAGTATAAACGTGGCGCATGACCATTCCCGGCCTGACCGCTCAACTCCGCCTCGGCCATATTCACGGCCCGGACGACGCCCCAGCAAAACCCGGAATTCTTATCGACAGTGACTTGCATTCGAACAGATAACGTGAAGACAAGCCGAAAGGTTAAGCCGGCTCGTGATACTCTATCGGAACGCGTGGACGTATCCAATTTGGATAGCGGGTTTGAGCTCCCCAAATAGGAACCCAAGCTCCAGATAGAAGCCAGCCGAATTCAACTCGTATGCGGGCCCAATTCCATAGAAATCATGCTCAATTTGCTGATGCGTCATCGTGGTTGCAAGAAGAAGCGAAATGTCCTGAGAAGTATTCTCGGAGCGGGTGATATTGATCGGAATACCAAGCTGGAAACCAGAAATGCCACCGAGATACAGACCACTGAATCGCACGCCGGCCCGCCGTCCAAAATATCCCGCAACGACATTGAACATTGCCGGTGTCCCGATGGTCAGACCGAACTCGCCGAAATCTGACCATCTGTGTCTCGTATAATTGATCGTCATGATTGTCGAGCGCAAAACAAGGAACGGCCTGCCGTCTTCATCGGAGATGAAGACCGAGTCCGCAGTTTCGCGCGAAATATGTCCATTGATGATTTGCCCACTCAGTGTCGTGATTTCTGCAGTGAGATGGTCGTCTGCTGGTTGGGTTTGAGCATGTAGGGATCCAGGGACAAGGAGCACCAAAAGATAGAAACACAGTTTTAGCATAACTCAATAACTCATGTAAAGCCTGAAATTGCATCCGAAATATCAAACCGATCGACTGCTCTTTTCCAGAGCAAGCTCATAGACCCGTTCAACCTGCCCCTCAATCGTCAGACTTGTCGTATCGACCTCGATTGCGTCATCCGCCTTGCGGAGCGGGGATATGGCACGCTCGCTGTCTCGGCGGTCGCGCTCTTCGAGCTGTTGGCGCAACTCTTCGAGCGGCATATGGGTGCCAATTCGCTCCATCTCCAATTGGCGACGCTTGGCGCGGACTAATGCATCGGCGACCAGAAAGATTTTTAGCTCCGCATCAGGAAACACAACGGTGCCAATATCACGACCCTCAAGGACCACACCTCCATCCTTGCCGATCAGGCGTTGTTTCTCGACCAGCTTCGCGCGGACTTCCGGATTCGTTGAAAGTTCGCTGGCAAGCAGTGCAATGTCCGGCTCCTGAATTTCGCGCGAGACGTCGATGCCATCGAGTTGGATGGTCCCGGCAGGAGAGAAGCGGATGTCGGCCTCCTCGATAAGGGTATGGACGCGAGCCGGATCATGACCGTGATGGTCCCGTCGCCGGACCAGCAGCGCGAAGGCGCGATACATCGCGCCGGTATTCAAATGGAGAAAGCCAAGCCGTGCAGCGACTTGTTTTGCAGTCGTGCTTTTGCCGGATGCTGTTGGTCCGTCAATCGCGATGATGATTCCGTTGGTGCGCAAAGTGTCTGAGTAACGAGTAACGAGTCATTTCGTTCAGTCGAACTCGTTACTCGCTGCTGATCCACTGGTTACTACGACCGGAATTCCGTATTCACGATTGTCAGCTCGCCGGGATATCGCATGCTGCCAATCGGTGTGGCCATGGTTGGGACGGCCTTCAGTTGAATGTGCGAGGATCCGCCCTGACCCGAAAGCGCTAGTGCAAGATTGATCATATCGTTATAGCCCTGGTTCGCAAAGAACTGCTTGAGATCGACTGTGACTTGCAGAGGCATAATTGCCGTCGAGCCCCCGGCCGGGACACCAATCGGTGCACCGATGTTGCCCGAGATCGTTTCATGCCCATCGAGCAGAAGTCTCCAAGGAAAATCGGTTACCTGCAATGCGCCATACGCTGCGTTCGGCGCATTCGGATTCTTCGCCGCGACATTCAGCGTGAAGGTCAGTGGAAAGTGCCCCGAAGAGAACGCGCCCATCAGGTTAATCCCGTCCATTACGCTAAAATCGGAAACGCTGTGCTTATTCGCCACGTCGATGCCTGCGAGCCGAACACTCTGGACGTTTTGTAGCATGAACTGAATGCGGGAAAGTCCTGCCAGCGCGTTGAGGGTCGCGCAGGAGTTCAAGCTCGATGATATCACGCCCGCGCCTAAGACGAGTGCTACTGCGGCACCCCAAATACTCGATCGTCTCAATAGCTTCATGGTTGCTCCAATGTGTAAATGTGCGTCCTGCAAGATGCTTGTTATTGGGACGGCGTCAGTGGGAAGAAGTTACGTGAGAAAAGAATCAGTAATGTGCAACGAGTGATGAATGGCGAGTCGAGGAAGCTCGTTACTCGCAATTCATCACTCGTTACCATTGCAGGCTGCGGAGCGGACGGGACTCGAACCCGCGACCTCCTACGTGACAGGCAGGCGTTCTAACCAGCTGAACTACCACTCCAAAACGAAATTCAATACCCATGAAGGGCTGCCGTTAACGGCTAATCCCGGTTGCTAATTCCGCAATAATGATTTTAGATCGTTGTTGTGTCGTGTGGACCCAAGGGGAATCGGACCCCTGACCTCTTGAATGCCATTCAAGCGCTCTACCAACTGAGCTATGGGCCCCAAGTTCTCAATTTGGAATTACGAATTGAAAGCTCTGAAGGCGGGCGCTAAACGGCGTTTGGAGGAGACAGGTTTCCACAAAGTAATGTACGAATTAGTTACGAGTTCGACAGCGATCAATATGCGAACTGAATACTCCGCTTCAGTTCTTCCATGTTACGAACCAATTTCTCCACATAGGAACAGCTTCCTTTAGCCACGCAGGAAAAAAAGAGGCAGAGCCAGCCTTCATTCGAGACTGATTCTGCCTATAAGCGCTCTCTTGTGCCGGTCCCTAATAATAGGGATCAGGCAAACAACTATGATTTCATTGTTCTGAAAATAATTAGACAAACGGTGTGCCGGATCCCTAGAGGTGCCGGATCTCTGTATTAGAGTCCGCCAGCGCCGCTTTCTCCGTAATCGGCGCCTTCGTAGCCATCGGAGCGATAGTCTTCCTCTTCGCCGAACGTGTCACTATTTCCCATGTCATCGAAGAAATCCTGGACCGCTTCCGAACGAACAATAGCATAGATCAGGCCGGTCGCGGCAACCGCCGCTGCAGCCCACGGCATCCAGGCCGGGAGCCCAAGAAGGGTCCGTTTCACTTTGCGACGGGCAGTTTTCATTGTGCGTTTTGCAACTCGAGTGGCTGGGGCAATGACGTGGCGATTCGCTTCGGCTGCTATCGAGTGGGAGCGATTGCGGCGGGATGAGCTACGTCGCTTCGTGGCAATTCCGTTGCCATTTTCCGAATGTGAATTTCCTTGGAAGCTTCTGATGGTTGGCATATGAACTCCTTTCGGATCTGTATTACACAACCGGAGTGCCAGCGCAACCTATGCATTCCAAAATTGCCGGTCAAGACTGCGATACTGGATGGCCTCGCTGAGGTGTGCGGTGGAGATCGATTCTATGCCGGCAAGATCGGCGATGGTGCGCGCGACTTTCAGGATGCGGTCGTAAGCGCGAGCAGAATAGCCCATGCGGTTCATCGCCATCTTGAGAACATTGCGGCCTTCGTCTGAAATTTCGCAGAATTGCTCGACCATCTTGGAAGGCAGGTCGGCATTCTTGTAGATGCGACGTTTGCCGCCAGGAACGGTCGATTCTTTGTAGCGAGCATTCTGCCGGTCGCGTGCGGTGAGCACACGCTCGCGAATTCGCTTGGATGATTCGCCGGTTGATTTCTTCGAAAGCTCCTCGATCTTCACGCTGGGTACTTCCACGTGGATGTCAATGCGGTCGAGCAGCGGACCAGAAATCTTGCTCATGTATCGCTGAATCGATCCTTCGGCGCAACTACAGGAATGAATCGCAGAACCGAAGTTGCCGCAAGGACATGGGTTCATCGCACAGATCAACATGAAGTTTGCTGGATATTCAACGGTCATTCGCGTCCGCGAGATGGTAATCGCTCCATCTTCGAGTGGCTGTCGCAGGACTTCAAGGACGTTCCGCTGAAATTCTGGAAGCTCGTCGAGAAAGAGTACTCCATGATGCGCGAGCGAAATTTCGCCGGGACGAATACTCGCCATGCCTCCGCCGACAAGCGCAGCATCCGAAATGGTATGGTGTGGTGAACGAAATGGACGCGAGGTTAACAAAGGAGTGTTCGGAGCGAGCGTGCCAGCCACGCTATGGATCTTTGTGGTTTCCAGAGCCTCATCAAAGGTGAGTGGTGGTAAGATAGATGGGAAGCGCTTCGCCAGCATACTCTTGCCCGAGCCAGGAGCGCCGACCATGATGAGATTGTGTCCACCTGCCGCCGCAACTTCCAGCGCGCGTTTGACAGCTTCCTGCCCCTTCACGTCGGCAAAATCAAGAATTCCATCGTGTGTATCTTCACGGAAGATCTTGTCGATATCGATCTTGATTGGATCGGGAGTCAGGAGGCCGTTCAAAATATCGACAGACTCGCGCAACGTGCGAACACCATACACTTCGATATCCTGCACAAGGCCAGCTTCATTGGCATTCTCAATCGGCACGATCATACCTTTGAGATTTGGCAGCTTCTCACGGAGCTTCCGAGTGTGCAATGCGACGTTCAGCGATCCTCGAACAGGCCGTACGGTACCGTCGAGAGCGAGCTCGCCGAGTAAAACATACTCCTGCAGCCGTTCCGTCTCGACCACTCCAGCAGTAGCAAGCAGCCCGAGAGCAATTGGCAAATCGAATGCACTGCCTTCCTTGCGGATATCGGCCGGAGCCAGATTGATGGTGATCTTGCGATTCGTGTCGAACGGAAGCGAGCTGTTCTTCATCGCGCTTAGTACACGTTCTTTGCTTTCGCGGACTGCAGAGTCTGGCAGTCCTACAATTGCATAGCTCGGCACATGCGCCTCGACGTGCGTTTCAATTTCGACGGTATAAGCTTCGATTCCTTGGGTAGTAGCAGCGTAACAACGGGAGAACATACGGCGAAAATACGGTGAGGATTGAGTCAGCCGAGGAAATCCATATTGGCATCCGCTACACCATTACTCCCGTCTGCGGTAAATCGTCCAGCCAGGAAACACTGTATCATGCAGGTAATTCATGGCAAGAATGCTATCGAACCCCGGGATATAATGCTGATAATAGAGGGCGCTATGAATGAGTTGGTCGGAATCACCAATGATAATATACCGAGGCCGAACTGTGACGATGGAATCGATAAATTCCCGACGCCACCGTTTTTGATAATCCATCAGCCCGCTTCCAGGTTGCTGGAGGACCAAAGGATTCATCGTTGTAAAGCGGCTCGCCGATGCTGTATGAGTGCGCCAGTAAATGCCAGGCGTCATACCCCAGCACTCAATGCGGCCACCAGCGACGGATTCCTGGTTCAAGTAATCGACAACGGGTTGCATCAAAAGAAGCTTATCAGCCGCCCCATTCGCGTCGTTGCGATATGCATACTCGAGCGGATGCGCCTCGCCCCGCGCGATCGCTTCAATATAAAGAATAGTGAAGTTGTGGCGTAAGAGAAGAAGGATCATCAGCCCAGCAATAATCGCCGGAAATTGGCGCCGGAGAATGGGGAGAACGTTGGTCAAGCGCTCGAGCAAATCCGCGAGGAGAAAGGCAGTTAGCAGAAGTACCATCGCATAATGCTGCGGGAAGAACTTCTGCATAATGAGAATCGAAAGGCGTGCGACCAGCATATAGAGTATGAACAGCATGACGTTGGCGCGAGGGAGTACCCACCTCGATGTTCCGCCCGAGCTTCTCGTCGCAATTGCAATAATGCACCATAGCAATAGAACTGCATCGGAGGCAAGTTCGACTCGATGATGGAGTAGCATTCGAAATGGTGTGGCGTATCCAGGTCTCGCATATACATCGAAATTGAATCGAATTGCTGCGAAATAGAGCGCATGCAGACCTCCGGAAACGAAGAGGTAAGGAAGAATGCTGAGTAAGAATACGCAGGTAAATCCGACCCCAAACGGAATGATATATCTGAATGCCTTCCGTTTATGGATAAAGGCCAGTACGGCGGCGAGCACCATCGCGAAGAGCGCATAGGTGGGCCGGAAGGTTGTGGCCAAGCCAAACAAGGCACCGGTTACACCATGAATTGAGAGTTGACCTATCGTATTTGTCTTGCGGTCGCTGAGAGCTCCCCACTGCAGACAGATTGTGGTGCCGAGGAGAATAAAGACTGTTGCAAATACATCGAGTTGACCGGAAAGCCACGTGCCACACCAAAGATATAGCGCTGCGGAGGAGATTGCAGCGTAGAAAGCAAATCGATTCGAGAAACGATGACTTGAAAGATGAAACACCAACATTGCCTGAACACAGGTTAAAATCAGAGTCACGATTCGCAAGGCAAGCGGTGATGTGCCAAACCAGAATATGATTGCCGCATGAAAATACACGATTCCTGGGAAGTTGTGCGCCCACGTTCCGATACAAGGCAATTGATGAAAATGGGCGAGTTGCCATCCCATAGCTTGGTAGTGATCTACATCATTATTAAGCGGCTGCAAGAGATCGGGCAGCAGAATAATAGCAGATGCAATTAGAGTAGCGATCCACCACGAGCGAGTTGAAAACACCGTTGATTTGCGTTTGGAATCCGTGCAGGAATTCGATTGGAATGAAGCGTTGCCTAACCAAACGATGCTATTCTCCGTGCCAGAGTCTGGTGAAGACCCGCCCGGTATTTGCCTGGCACGAACTAAGAATAGCCCCTGTGGGTTAATGGCCCGCCTAAAAGATTCGTCTTCACTCTTGTTCAAATTTGAGCGAATTGAGGCACAATCTTAGTTAACCAAGGGAAAGATCAGCGAAAGTTTTATGCCACGCAAGTACGCACTCGAGCACACTCGGAATATTGGAATCATGGCGCACATCGACGCCGGGAAAACTACGACTACCGAGCGAATTTTGTTTTATACCGGCGTAGTCCATCGCATGGGTGAAGTCCACGAAGGTGGCGCCACCATGGACTGGATGGAGCAGGAAAAAGAACGGGGGATCACGATCACGTCGGCAGCAACTGCATGCATTTGGCGCGATACTCAGATAAATATCATCGATACACCCGGCCACGTCGATTTCACGGTTGAAGTCGAGCGTTCGCTCCGCGTACTCGATGGTGCGGTCGCGCTGTTTTGCGCGGTTGGCGGCGTCGAACCCCAGTCCGAGACCGTCTGGCGTCAGGCAAACAAGTATGGAGTCCCACGTATTGCGTTCGTCAACAAGATGGATCGTACCGGCGCGGACTTCTTCAATGTCATCACGATGATCAAGGAGCGGCTGAGCGCCAATCCGATTCCGATCAATCTCCCAATCGGCGAAGGCGAGATGTTTGCTGGCGTGATCGATCTCGTGACGAACACTGCTCGGATGTACAATGAGAACACGCTTGGCACGACCTTCGAAGATGTTCCAATTCCAGAGAACCTGAGGGAGCATGCGAAAGAATGGCGGACACGGTTGTTCGAGTCTGTCGCGGAAGTTGATGATACGCTTCTGCTGAAGTATCTCGAAGGTCACGAGATCACCGCCGAAGAAGTCATGCGTGTCCTTCGTGAGGCTGTGATCCAATCCAAGATCATTCCTGTCCTCTGTGGTTCAGCGTTCAAGAATAAAGGCGTTCAGAATCTACTCGATGCGGTCGTTGATTTTCTTCCGAATCCGCTTGATGTCGGAGCGGTTGAAGGGCATCATCTAAACCTCACGGACCACATCAGTCGCGAGCCGCGCGATAATGAGAAGTTCGCCGCTATCGCTTTCAAGATCATGACCGACCCGTATGTCGGCAAACTCACGTTCTTCCGTGTATACTCGGGTACCCTGAAGGCTGGTTCTTACGTGTTGAATTCCATCAGTGGTCGTAAGGAGCGCATCGGGCGCATTCTTCGCATGCACGCAAATCATCGTGAAGATATCGATGAGGCATATACCGGCGATATCTGCGCCGCCGTGGGTCTCAAGCAGACGCGAACCGGGGACACGTTATGTGATGAGGACGATCCGATTGTGTTGGAGCGAATGATTTTTCCGGAGCCGGTCATTTCGCTTGCCGTCGAGCCGAAAACAAAGGCCGATTCCGAGAAAATGTCCGAAGCGTTGCAGAAGCTTGCTGATGAGGACCCAACATTCAGAGTCAAAACTGATGAGGAAACCGGGCAGACGATTCTTTCCGGAATGGGTGAGTTGCACCTGGAGATCCTTGTCGATCGCATGAAACGCGAGTTTCGTGTCGAAGCGAATGTTGGCAAGCCACAGGTTGCATACAAAGAGACGATTCGCAAGAAGGTTACGCAGGAAGGAAAGTTTGTTCGTCAGTCTGGTGGTCGCGGTCAGTTCGGACACGTTTGGATCGAAGTCGAGCCGAACGAGCCCGGCAAGGGTTATGAGTTCGAGAATGCGATCATCGGTGGTGTAATCCCGAAGGAATACATCTCGCCTGTGTCGGCTGGTATCGTCGAAGCAATGAAGAATGGTATCGTCGCCGGCTATCCAGTCGAGGATATTAAGGTCAAGCTATTCGACGGTTCGTACCACGAAGTTGACTCGAGCGAAATGGCATTCAAGATCGCCGGCTCAATGGCGTTCAAGGAAGCGGCCCGCAAAGCCAGCCCGGTGATCCTCGAGCCAATTATGGATGTTGAAGTCGTCACTCCGGAAGACTATATGGGTGACGTGATTGGTGATTTGACGAAACGTCGTGGCAAAATCGAGAGCATGACTGCCCGCTCAGACGCACAGGTTATCAAGGCCTCCGTGCCGCTATCGGAAATGTTTGGTTACGCAACCGTGATGCGATCGATGTCACAGGGACGCGCAATCTATACAATGCAGTTCTCCCGTTACGAGGAAGCTCCACGCTCAATTCAGGAGCAGATCATCGAGGCAGCAAAAGGCAAGACTGCAGTTGCCGCATGAGCGGCGAGTGCCTGGTACATTGCCTTTCGGGGATTTCCAATTGCCCTCAGTTCCGGGAAACGGAGCGAGGGCTTTTGCGTTGATTCTGGGACGAATCGCCCATCTTTAGAAGACATGCCTCAGTTTCATCTGCCATCAGACTCCACGATTTCGGAGCCGGTCGTTCCGGACCTTGAGCCCGATGTGCACCTCCTGCACTATCTCGAGCATGTCGCGCGGCATAAGTGGGTCGCCATGTTTCTTGTTATCGCATTTGGAGCTGCATTTTTGGCGGCCACCTACATAATGCCGTATACATATACGACCTTTGCGCGCCTCCTTCCTCCTGATCGACTCTCATCCTCAGGGCTGCTTTCGAGCCTGAATGCATCATATGCTCTTACGATGCTCAAAGAGATTGAGAATCCTTCTGTCGATTTGATGCAGAACTTGTTGGAGTCGCGGTTCGTATCTGATCGGCTAACACAGGACAGTGTGGTCAGAACATTCTATGCCGATGAAGCAGAGACACAGGATGAAATGGCAAAATTGTTGCGCGATGACTTGCTCGTTGATCCGCACATTTCGAAAGTGGATCTCCACGCAACTGTCTCAACATCCTGGTTCTCGACGGACGCAGAAAAGGAAGTCGCTCGGAAACTTCCGGCACGCATTATTAGTATCGCAGTCCATACGATGGACAGTCTGCTGATGGCACTATCAAAAGGTGATGCGAGCAGCCAATTGCTTTATGCGCAGGAAGACTATCGGACGCGAAAACTCGAACTGGACTCCATCACAGCGGAACAAGAAGCCTTCGAACGCGAGCATGGCATCGTTCAACTGAAGACGCAAACGATTGCGGCGATTGAACAAATGGCAAGCATTCAGGCGGATCGAGATGAAGCGCAAATGGAGGCAGCGACACTCTCACGCGATCTGACTGAACGCAATCCCAAACGTGCCATGGCAACAGCAAGGGCCGTGGCAGCAAGTGAGGCATTACAGCGGTACCGGACTCACTCAACAGTTGGTCCGGCTTTCGATGAGATGCCTGAGGTCAATCGTGAATATGCAAGCATCCTACTTCGCCGCTCGGCGCTTGAACCGGTCGTTTCATATTTGAACCGCGAAGTCGAACAACAGAAGATTAATGTGACACGCGAAAAATCAGTCATTACCGTTTTAGATGCTGCGCACGACCCAGATGTTCGGTCGAGCCCCAAACGGATGACAATGCTCCTTCTTGGATTTGCGGTCGGAGTGCTCGCATCTTGTCTATATCTCGGCTTTCAGGCAATGCGGGTATCAGTCCGGAGGGCCAGGTACGTTTCCACCACTGTACAGACCAGCAGATGACGACCCTCGATAAAGGTCTGGAGTGGGGTGCGCAACAGTCCCGCGAGATCTTCACGTTTCGGAATCTCAAATATCTTGTTTGCTGGCTCATGCTCTGGCAGGACAGCATGATTGGGGGCTCTATTCTTGAGCTCAGCACAATATTTGGTGAAATTCCCGGAACACGTACCGTCGAAGTGTTCGCAATGCTTCTTGCCCTGATCGCGATCTGCGAACGCACACTCTCCGGTGATTTCAAGCTGCGACGATCATATTTCTCCGCGCCTCTCATATTGATTCTTGTGATTTTCTTTTTCTCCTGGTGTAGAGGCCAGATTATGTTGCAGCGATTTAATCCGGTGCTCGAAGCTCATGATGCCTTTGCGTGGCCATTTGCCTTCTTCATTGTGATCAACGCATTTCGGGATGATGAAGATCGACGAGCCCTCTGGAGAATTATTATGCTCGCGGTCATTCCAAAGGCTGTCGAAGGTGTCTACATCTATTTCTTCACTCCTCCCAACTCCGGTAAGGACTGGGGCGTCGTGCAGCTCTGGCGCGATGCATATTTGCTTGGCATCGGGTCAGTCTCGCTGATGTTGTTTGCCCATTATCGTGGGACCACGCTCCGCTGGATCAAATGGGCGCTGTACCTATCCACTCCGTTCCTCGGTTTTACGTTCATCATGAGTATGCGGCGGACATTTCTTGTCAGTGCTCTTGCCGCTGCCGCATTGATGTTCTTCACGCTGCCTAAGGAGCGACGTCGCCGGCATTTGGCGGTGGCGAGTGGATTCCTTGGCTTTATGATCTTCTTCACCTTGATTACCGACCCAATGGCACTGATCGGTCGGCTCTCCGGAATCGTCGCTCCACAGAATGAAGGTTCTGCATATATCCGCCTCATGGAGTGGCCCAATGTGCTTCTTAACATTTGGCATCATCCACTTCTTGGGGTTCCAGTTGGGGTACCATGGAAAACATACTACCGAATGCCAGTATCTGCTGTGTACACGACGCTCGGAACCCATAACACCTATCTCTACTGGCCCCTGCGAGCGGGCATCCTCGGTGCGGTTGCGTTCTTTTGGCTGCTTGGGAAGTTGTGGAAGACCGCTCTCATAAACAACCGATTGAGAAGAACAGAGGACGATTTCATATTCGGCCAATTGGCAATTCACTTGCTCATTTTGTATCAGGTATCCTGCTTCTTTGGGCTCATGTACGCGGAAGACTTGCCGGTATTTATGGCCGTCGTCATGACGACATTCCAATTGCAGTCCAAGTACATCTCAGGCCGATACAGTTACTCTGAAGTTTCACTGCGGGAAACTCTGCGTGCTGGCAAACTTGTGTTCACTCCGCGAGCGATTCGGCGCGCATCGCGGCAGAAGGTCACATCAATACTCCCTGTAACGGTATGATTAACGCCCTGGAATGGATCCGCGTCCGACTATTCGGAAGTGCGAGAGCGATCGCAGTCATAGTCTCACTTGCCTTCGTTGTGTTTTTTCTGGTTGTGGCGATTTGGCATTTGCAGTATCCCTATGAGATCGAGTGGTATGAGGGCCTCATGATGGACCACATCATGCGCGTGGTAAACGGACTTCCAATCTATGCTGCACCCGATCTATATTTTTCGGCAGCGTTGTATCAACCGTTGTATTACTATGTTGTTGCTCCGTTAATTCATTGGACTGGACCAGCGTTCTTGGCAGGCAGGATCGTGACAGTCGCATCCACGGTCCTTACGGCAATGGTCATTCTGTTTACGGTATCCCGGCTGACGCACCGTTCGAAATTCGCGATGTGCGTTGCAGCAGGTCTATTCTTCTCAACATACAATCTAACCGAACTGGTCCAGACCGTCGTGCGTGTCGATTCACTTTATGTGCTCTTCATAATAACCGCCTTCTACGCGATCTCTCAGCGGCGAATGCTGACAAGTATTCTTGCGGGCGTGTTGTTAGCGGCCGCATACTTTACCAAACAAGAAGCAATCTTCTTTTACCCTTTGCCATTTCTTTGGCTGTTCCTCATCCATCGTCATCAGGCTGTCATCAGTGTTGCAGTACTAGTGGGGTTGATTGCCGTTGGAACACTATTGCTGCAATCGTCATCGCATGGTTGGTACAGCTATTATGTCTATGGTATGCCACGAGCGAAGGGACAGTACTATGGTTATATGCGAGTCATCGCGGCATTCCCCACGGAAATTCTCAGGTATTGGGGCGTCGCCGCATTGATACTCGGAATGTTTATAGGACTCGTTCGGGGCAAGGCATTCTCATTGAAGAGTCCGGAAGGCTTTTGGGCGTTGGCAGTACTTTCGGCGGTCCTACAGCTTTGTGCCCATCGTGGCGATCAGATGTCAGGCAACAATGTCTTGCACCCACTCTCGGCGATGCTTGCGGTCTTTATTCCCTATGCGGTTTGGCGCACTTCTCAGGAGCGCCATTCGCTGGCAAGAGTTTTTGAATGGGGGCTTGTGATTCAACTGGTTGTCTTTATCGTGGATCCACGATGGCAGCCGATGCTTCTGCCTGGCGCTTCGGAACGAACGCGTGCCGATCACTTCGTTGCATATCTGCATTCCTTGCCGGGGGATGTCGTGATTCCAGCGCACGGCTTTCTCGGACCCATGGCTGGGAAGCAGACGCATACTCACTGTCAAGTCGAGGACGATGTCCTTGTAATGCGCGACAGCATTTCACGACACTATCAAGATGGTTGGCGAGATGCGTTAGTGAATCGAAAATTCGCTGCATACATCTGGGATGACGGAGGATCCCCAAGGCCTGATTCGATTCCGGGATATACCTATGCAGGCATGCTTCCAGATAGCCTTAGAATTGGCTGCAAGATGGGACCAAGAATCATTCGACCGACATTTCTATATCTGCCGGTTGGCTCGGCGATGCCCAAATATCGCAGTGAGTAATGATGAGAGAGAAGTGAAGATGGTGATCCAGAGTCCCGCATTGAACGAATCGGGACGGAATTCGAACTCGATAACGTGATCGCCGGCATGGAGTAGAATGGCTCGCATCGCATAATTGCAGCGGAGAAGATTGACTTCCGCGCCATCGACTCGACATTTCCATCCGGGATAATAGGTGTCTGTTAACACAAAATATGCGACCCGATCCGAATGCGCATGGAAGCTTATTTCACTGCCAAGGTCTTGGAGAAGTGCGATGGATTCTCGCTGAGGTGTCGCATCGTGGAGAGATGTGATGGTCTGATCTGGAGTAAAGAGAGCAGCGGGCCACGAACTGCCGTGCCGAAGTGAATCGAGTACTATTTGATCGTTGGAGAGAGTCGCGGTGCTTCGGGCAAAAAAGGCGCGTGGTGTTGCCGTTGGCACTCGATAGATCCAAATTGGTCCTTGATTCAACGATACGAGATGTGTTGCGTCCCCGATCGGAGTGGCTGTACAAATGGTCCCGACATTGAAGCGCGAGAGCAATCGCTGTGTGGCCATGTCCGGGGTCACACCAATCTCATTAAAGAGACATCGGGGCACGAGGCTCTTGTAGCCAGTGGCTTCGCTGATGCCATAAATGACATTCTCATTATCGATAAACATCGTCTGCGTATTGGGCGCTATCTGGCGGAAGAAGCACACGCGGGAATCGCGGCTTAGGGAGTGTAGCAATCTTGTTTCTTGAGTTGAAGGATAGATGGGAAATCTATCGGTGTTCGTTGCCGGCAGCCAGGATCGCGCGAAAAGAATAAGCTGGAATGAGATAATTATCCATAGACTTGTCAGCATAATTCTATGCAAGACGATCTTTTGCTTGAGACCCACCCATAGTAGTGCGAGAGAGAACAGGCAACTTGCAGTAGTCGCAATCCAGATGGGACGAAGAAGGCTCCAATACTCGACCGATTCTTTAATGCGAGCAACAATCCAATTGTTATTTCCGGAAGCGAATGCTGCCGATGTGAATCTCGGCATGAGAGACTGCATTGCACCGGACAAGATCCGGTCATGCTCAAAGTGAAGGATGACGGTAGATAGTGTGAGAAGAGCAATCAGCACTATCAGAATGACGAGCGCGTAATGCAGCCATCGAAAGAAGTGACGCTGCAACTGCTCGTCCTTCAAGATCGCTTCAAATGCAATTGCCCCTGTGACGCAGGCTCCAAGAAGAAAGACGACAAAGAAGCGATGATAAAGAAAATGAAACAGTGGCGTACAAATCGGAATTGCGAGGCCAACAGTTGCCAAGATGACGAAGGGGCGAATGGCTTGAAGTCGCTTCCATAGGTGGATGGCACCCCAAAATGCAAGCAACAGCGGTAGAAAACCAATCGCCCCTTGAAAGTCAATAGGATAGACTCCAACAGCGGCTTGAACCGTTACGCCGCGAATTGATCCCGCCAGTTGCGGCACAAAGAACGTAAGGCACATTGGAAGGCTCAGAATGCGCGATAGTAGAGTGTAGCCTCGTTGAAAGCTCGTTGAGAAAGAAACACCTCCGTTTGCGACAGCATACAAGAGTTCGATCGCCGGAAGTATGTATGCCATCCCAATTCCGATTCCAATGAGAAGCGCCAGAGCAAGCGGTCCAAAATGAACGCGACGTTTTTCTGACCACCGCAACGTGAGCCAATAGCATGAAGTAAGGATGAGTAGAAACGCTGCAGTCTGAACATTCCCCGCGAGTATGCCGAGGCCTAATGCAGTGCCGGCGAGTGCGAGATCGCGTCGGGTGGAGCCTTGGCCGTAACGATGTAGGAACAACAATACATATGGTGCAAAGCTAAACGCCGCAGGAATAAAATGTGCTAACAGATGCGAAACAAAGAGGGCGTTTAGCATATAAGCCGTCGCAAAAATGCGAGCCACCCCGATGCGAATATCATAATCTCGCAGTAAAAGGTACATTCCAAATCCGGCGACGAGAAGCGGAAAGATCAGGAGCAAATTGAACTTCGTCTCGAACGAGAATGGCAAAAGGAGTATTGGATTGTATGTCCACATGCCTTCGACATACTCTGGATAACCATTGAGAATATATGGATTCCAAAATGCAAGGTGTCCATTAGCCAGGGCCTGTGCAGTGAAGTGCTTTAATGGATAAGACTGCAGATAGCCATCGGTGACAAGCGAGTTATATGCATGGGGCGGTTGGTAAGTCTCCGAAAAAGGAAGCGTCATCGTATCGATGAGGTCGCTTGGTAGCAAAGACTTCCCCTCAAAGAGAATGGGATAAAACGCCGCGACAAGCACGATCAGAAGTGCAGCAAGCGTAACGAAGGCCTGTCGCACTTCAATATTCAAGCTCGTGAATCTCATGGGCGTCGTTCGCGGCGCGTTGCCTGCACGAGGCCAAGCCCTAAAATACTGGCAAATGAAAGAATTGATATCCACTTGCCAAGCTGGAAGCTCATCGGATCGAAAACAAACGAAACATGATGTCGGCCTGCATCAAGATAGACCGCGCGCATGGCATAATTAGCTCGCAATATGTCATGCTTGCGTCCATCCACAAAGCACTCCCAGCCTGGATAGTAACTGTCCGAAAGGACCAAATATCCGGAATGATCGCTTGAAGTTTCAATCCTAATCAATTCGGGTTTATCCTCAATGATCGTTGGTAGTTGAGGGGCCATAACCAGCGGCGGCGGGATCGCAGCGTACTTCTCATCCTTGAATATAACCTCGCGTAAATCGAACGAAGTATCCACGAGTTGCGCGAGCGTGGACGAATCGCTCGGCGAATTTACTACTCGATCGGATAGCCATGCTCGTAGTGTCACGTGCCGGTTTTGCCACAGCCGCCATGTGCCTGTGTCAAGCAAAGCAAAGTCGCCACTCGGAAGATGACTGGTCGCTCCGGTCAGAACGTACTTCACATTGAGAAGTCCCAACATTTTCGCTGGCATTGTGGAATCCGTTGCAAGTTTAGGAATATGCAGATAGAAGCTGCGAGTAAGCAGACTTTCATAGCCGCTCAACATGGCAATACCATAGGCCGCATTATCATTATCGATGAAAAGATATTGTTCGTTGGGATGCCAACGGCGATCGACAAAAACGCGAGTGGAAGAATCGCGACGAAGAAAATCGGTAAGCTTCACATCCGGCAGTAATGGAAATCGTGCGGGGTCAACATGCGGAAACCAGGAATATGCGAACATCCCAACCTGCAAGCCGGTGATTGCCCATATTCCCGCTAACTTCGCGTTACGCTTCAGCCCGGAACTGTGGAGAAGACTGCTCAGGAGGTAGTAACCAATAGCGATCGAAGCAAGTGAGATGAACAAGCTCGGGGACGAGAGTGAGTAGTTGTCGATCGTTGCTCGTAATCGATCAAATACCCACGCTCGATTGCCTTCCGCGAAAGACATATGCTCAATTCGTGGCAGGAGGTGGGTGAGTGCCCACTCCCACGTTCGCTGGTAATTCGTCAGGATCAAGAATCCAACGATCAGAATCAACCCAGCGGCTGCCGCGAAGATGTTGCGCGAAATTCTAACCCATCGTTGAAACGCCGTACGGTCCAAATCGCCATCAAGAATTCGTTGGAAACCAAGCGCGCCCGCACCGCAGAGACCGAAGATGCCAATGATGAAAAAGCGATGATACAGAAATCGAAATAGTGGTGTTGCGATTGGGAGGAGAAATCCACAGACTGTCAGTAAAGCGAATGGACGAACGTCACTGTCGCGCCACCGAGCGATCACAGCCCATATGCCAAGAAGCAGTGGCAAATAACCTATCGCTGCATTGAAATCCACCGTGTAGACGCCAAACGCATTGTAAAGTGTGACTCCTCCCGCGCTTCCAGCCAATTGTGGAATAAAGAATGTCAGCATCAATGGCAGCGTGAGAATACGCTGAAGAATCGAATAGCCGCGCGTATAGCTCGTCGAAGCAATCAAACCGCTTTGGACCACGCTCCAGAAGAACTCAAGGGTCGGAAGCCACATGATCGCACTCAGGAGTAGCCCGAGCGCGATGGTTTTGGTGATGACTCCAAATCGCCGGGAGATAGAGGTTTCCTTCTTCGGGTAACTCAATGCATAAAGCGCCAGCAGAAAAACGAGGAAGCTGGCAGTTTGGATATTCCCCCCCAGGAATCCGAAGCAGAGCGCAAGGGATGCGAATACTAGGTACCTTGCACTTCCTTCATCGTAATGTCGCTTAATGAACAACGCAAGAAGAGGCGCCCAACACATCGAGCCTGCAATAAAATGATTAAGGAGGTGCGTAATGAAGACACCGCATAGCATGTAGCTCATCGAAAATATTCTTGCGACCCAGATATCGATGTTGTAACTCATCAGGAAAAAGTAGAACGCTATCCCTGCGATGAATAGAGGCAGAATTAAGTAGATCTCGAAGACAAACGGCATCTTCCCAAAGAGCAGAACTACATTAAGGACATCGAAATTGGTAGCCATACTCTCGGCATAGGCCGGGTAGCCACCAAGATTAAGCGGATTCCAAAACGCGAAACGGCCATGTTGCCATGCTTCACGCAGAAGTAACTTATAGGGGTAAAACTGAAATAAGCCATCTGAAATATAAGCGTTTTCTGCCTGAGGCGGAGAAAAGCTTTGAGAAAAAGGCAACGTCATTGTATCCCCTAAGTCCGTTGGTAGCAATAACTTACCTTGGAATAGGATTGGTCCAAACGCAATAACGAGAACCCCCAGAAGGAGGAGGATCGAGAGAATATGTCGCTTCAGGGGCATGTTCTGAGGTATTCGGCGCATGCAGATGTCTCAAAAATAGCGAAGAACGGCCAAGAATTTCGAAACTCTTCGCGTCAGAGGCCAGTTATACGCCCGCCTCGAAGGAAAGAACGCAAGGAATGGGCGAACAATCGCTTGATTCTTAATCTTTCATCGAGGGTTCATTGAAACGATCCGCCTCTGCATCCATTCGGCGCTAAGAATAAACGACTTCGGTAATACCGGGGGACGTATTCTGCCAGACCTTCCTCGCGAAGGAACGGCATTCCGAGCGCTCCGCACACGGATCTGGAAAGTGGCCACGACTTGCTCGGATGGCCTCTCGTAAAGCGTCAACGTGCTTTGTGCTGACGCTTTCAATGCAACGAAACATGTAATTTTCTGGAGTATGAGTTTGCACTCGTAAGAGTGTAGCTTTGCGCTCCACTCAGGTTTTTCTGACCGTAGTGACGTCTAATTAAACACTGCAATGGCAAAAGCAAAATTTGACCGCTCCAAGCCGCACGTCAATGTAGGCACCATTGGCCACGTTGATCACGGCAAGACCACGCTTACCGCCGCCATTACCATGGCGCTGGCGAAAAAGATGCCGGGCACCCAGGTTCGCACGTTCGACTCGATCGATAATGCGCCGGAAGAGCGCGCCCGTGGAATCACAATCGCCACCGCGCACGTCGAGTATGAGACGGCCAACCGTCACTACGCGCATGTGGACTGCCCAGGTCACGCCGATTATGTCAAGAACATGATCACCGGCGCTGCGCAGATGGACGGTGCAATCCTTGTTGTAGCAGCAACCGATGGCCCGATGCCGCAGACCCGCGAGCACATCCTACTTGCTCGTCAGGTCGGTGTGCCCCGTATTGTCGTCTTTATGAACAAGGTCGACGCCGCTGACCCTGAACTGCTTGAGCTCGTTGAGCTTGAAGTTCGTGAGTTGCTCAGCAAGTATGAGTTTCCTGGTGATGAGATTCCGATTATTCCTGGGTCGGCGCTTCATGCGCTCAACGCAGGCTCCGATCCGGCTGCAACTCCGGACGATCCGCGTCTGAAGTGCATCTACGATTTGATGGATGCGGTTGACAGCTATATCCCGACTCCTGTCCGCGATGTCGATAAGCCGTTCCTTATGTCGATCGAGGACGTATTCTCGATCACGGGTCGTGGTACGGTCGGAACGGGTCGTATTGAACGTGGAAGAGTCCACGTCGGTGATGAAGTCGAGATCGTCGGTCTTGGCCAACACAAAAAGTCTGTTGTTACCGGCGTTGAGATGTTCCGCAAGGAGCTTGACGAGGGTCAGGCTGGCGACAATTGCGGCTTGCTCCTGCGCGGCGTTGAAAAGACCGAGCTCGAGCGCGGTCAGGTGATCGCGAAGCCAGGTTCAATCACGCCACACACCAACTTCGAAGCGAAGGTCTATGTCCTTTCGAAGGAAGAGGGTGGACGTCATACGCCGTTCTTTAATGGCTATCGACCACAGTTCTACTTCCGCACAACGGATGTGACGGGTGTCGCGACGCTCCCAGAAGGAGTCGAGATGGTCATGCCGGGTGACTCCGTCCAAATGAAGATCGAGCTCATCAGCCCGATTGCCATGGAAGAGGGACTCCGCTTTGCCATTCGCGAAGGCGGTCGTACCGTCGGTGCCGGAGTCGTGGACAAGATCACGAAATAATTTCCAAGGCGCGCATTCTTAACGGAATGCGCGCTTTCTTTTACCCTTTCACTGATGAAGGGGGTAAGGTAAGGGATCATGCAGAAGATTCGAATCAAACTGAAGTCGTACGATCATAACCTGATCGACAAGAGCGCGGAGAAGATTATCCGGACCGTCAAGCCTACCGGCTGCGTCGTGTCTGGGCCGATTCCGCTGCCAACAAAGAAGTCGATCTATACGGTCAACCGTTCGCCGCACGTGGATAAGAAGAGCCGCGAGCAGTTCGAGATCCGCGCCCACAAGCGGCTCATCGACATTTTGAATTCGAATAGCCGCACTGTCGATTCGCTGATGAAGCTTGAATTGCCGGCGGGCGTGGAAGTAGAAATCAAGGTGTGACGCTTAATTATTAGTTACGAATGACGAATTACGAATGGGTCGTAATTCGGAATAAAGCCGATATGGCGCATTCGTAATTCGTAATTCGTAATTCGTAATTGACACAATGAGCGCACTATTTGGAAAAAAAGTTGGCATGACGGGCGTCTTCGACGATCAGGGGCAGTATGTCCCCGTGACCGTGTTGGAAGTCGGACCGTGCTATGTCACGCAGGTCAAGACGAAGGCGCGCGATGGCTATGATGCTGTCCAGCTTGGCTTCGAAGACATTGCGGAGCGGAAAGTGAATAAGCCGGAGAAGGGACACTTCGATAAGGCTGGGACCGCGCCGAAGCGGTATGTGAAGGAAGTCCGATCATTCTCGGAGGAGAAAATCGCGGCCTTTGCTCCCGGAGCAGAAATTAAGGTGCCGGATGTCTTCGCTGAGGGCGATATCGTGCACGTCGTCGGGACCTCAAAGGGTCGTGGCTTTCAGGGCGTCGTCAAGCGTCACCATTTCGGTGGTATTGGACAATCGACGCACGGTCAATCAGACCGCCAGCGCGCGCCGGGATCAATTGGCTCGTCAAGCTATCCGTCGCGCGTCTTCAAGGGGCAGCGTATGGGTGGTCGCATGGGTGGCAAACAGATCACGACGCGGAATTTGCGAGTCGTCAGAATCGTGGCCGATCAGAACTTGATACTGGTCAGCGGCTCATGCGCCGGAGCCAAGAACCAGGTAGTGGAGATCGTTAAGGCTTAGTGACAATATGGAACTCGAAGTATTAGACAAGAGCGGATCAGGTACGGGTCGAACGATCGCACTGGCCGATGACATTTTTGCCATCGAGCCACACGAGCACGCAATGTGGCTCTCGATCAACTCGTATTTGGCTGCACAGCGACAGGGTACAGCCAAGACCAAGGGTCGAAGCGAAGTTGCTGGATCGACCAAGAAGCTGTTTCGGCAGAAGGGTACCGGCCGTGCACGTCAGGGTGATATCAAGAGCCCGCTCCATCCAGGTGGTGGTACAATGTTCGGCCCCAAGCCGCACAAGTACACGCAAAAGCTTACGCGTAAAGTTAAGCAGCTCGCACGGAAGAGCGCGCTCTCTGAGAAAGTCAAAAACAACGCGTTTGTCGTTGTAGAAGATTTGAATTTGGATACCGCTCGGACCAAGCAAGTTCAGGACGTGCTCAATGCGCTGCAGCTTCACAAGAAGCAGGCGCTGTTCCTGACGGCGGGTGATAATGGTACGATCTTCCTCAGCGGTCGGAACATTCCGACTCTGACGGTACTTGCGGCCGATAAGGCTTCGATGTATGACATTTGGAAGTCGCGTGCCGTGATTGCTGAAGAATCCGCGATCAAGATGATCGAGAATACATTCAACGGCCTGGCCAACGAGAAGCCGGAAGTCGAGCACATTTCCATGCCGGCATAAAAGGGAAGAAGAATGGTACGAGAAGTATTAAAACGACCGCTGCTAACCGAGAAGGCGACCTTGCAGGCTGAGAAGGGAATCTACCACTTCGAAGTTCTGCCAGATACGAATAAGATTGAGATCGCTCGTGCGGTTGCGCATAAGTTCGGCGTCACGGTCTCCAGTGTGCAGACCGCGTGGCAAAAGTCGAAGCATAAGACGCAATTCACGCGGAAGGGTGTGCGGCGCGGCATAAAGGCTGGTTTCAAGAAGGCGATCGTACACCTGAAGCCAGGTCAGACGATTGACATTTTCGCACCGGTCGAGGCGAAAGATAAAGGAGCGTTGTAAGCGATGGCTATTAGGAATTTAAAACCGAGAACGCCGGCGACGCGGTACTATTCGATCTCGACATTCGACGAGGTCACGAAGACCACGCCGGAAAAGTCACTGCTTGAGCCACTCCGTAAGTCGGGTGGTCGTGGCAACACGGGCCGCATCACATCACGGCATCGTGGTGGTGGTCACAAGCGAATGTATCGCGTGATCGATTTCAAGCGAGACAAACTTGGAATTCCAGGTAAGGTCTCGGCTATTGAATACGATCCGAACCGAAGTTGCCGTATCGCACTCATCACGTATGCGGATGGCGAGAAGCGATATATCATCGCTCCCGGCGGACTACAAGTTGACTCGACGATTACGTCCGGACCCGATAGTGAGATCAACGTGGGCAATGCGCTCCCGTTGAAGAACATGCCGCTTGGTACGTTCGTCCATAATGTGGAGCTTCGTGCCGGACATGGCGGGCAGTTGGCTCGCTCCGCTGGCAACGCATGTCAGGTCATGGCCAAGGAAGGCGAGTTCTGTACCATTCGGCTGCCATCCGGCGAGACGCGAAAGATTCGTCTCGAGTGCTATGCGACGATTGGACAGGTTGGAAATTCCGACTTCTTCAATATTAGCTGGGGCAAGGCCGGCCGTTCACGTTGGCTTGGTATTCGCCCACAAACGCGCGGCATGGCGATGAACCCGGTCGATCACCCGATGGGTGGTGGTGAAGGCAAGTCGAAATCCGGCGGTGGACGCAAGCATCCGAAATCGCCGTGGGGTCAACTTTCTAAGGGCCTCAAGACGCGAAAGCGTAAGAACGCATCGAATAAGTACATCGTTAAGCGCCGCACGAAATAAGGCTGATCGTAATAAAAGAGTATGTCACGTTCGCTGAAAAAAGGACCGTTCATTGACGAGAAGCTCCTCCGCAAAGTGGAGACGCTCAATGCTTCGCGTCAAAAGAAAGTGGTAAAGACCTGGTCGCGGTCGTCGACGATCTCGCCAGATTTCGTTGGCCACACGTTCACGGTCCACAATGGCAATAAGTTTATTCCGGTTTACGTAACGGAAAACATGGTAGGTCATAAGCTCGGCGAGTTTGCGCCGACGAGGACCTTCCGAGGACATTCTGGGACTAAGACGGAAGTAGCGTCGAAGTAATTGAATATGAAGAAAGCGCACGCAATCAAGCGTAACATTCAGAGTTCGCCGCGAAAAATGCGGATTGTGCTCGATCAGATCCGTGGCAAACGGGTGCCGGAGGCTTTATCAATCCTCCACTTCACACCGAACCATGCATCGGTCATAGCAGAGAAGACGCTCCGCAGCGCGATCTCAAATTTCCAGACGGACCCCGAGAACGCTCGGTTCGATGTCGAAGAGCTATACGTTCGTGAGTGCTCCGCCGATGGTGGTGCAATGCTCAAGCGCGTATTGCCGGCGCCGATGGGGCGTGCATTCCGTGTGCGAAAGCGCTCAAACCACCTTCGTATCGTCGTGAGCGACGAGTTGGGTGTACGGGATTCGCGCAAGCCCGTTCGGGGAAATAAAAAAGATACGACCGCGAACACGCGGCCAACGGCCAAAGCGAAAGCAACGGCAAAAGCAACAACCACCGTAGGTTAAAGACGATAGGAAGATAATTTGGGACAAAAAACAAACCCCATTGGCTTCAGAGTCGCGGTAACCAGACCGTGGGATGCGCGCTGGTACGACGATAAGAATTTTGCGCAGAAGCTCGAAGAAGATAATCTTATTCGAGCCTATGTGAAGAACCGCTTGAAGCGCGCGGGAATCTCCAAGCTTACGCTGGACCGCACGACGAAGCGCGTCGTCCTTACGGTGCATACCTCGCGACCGGGTGTCGTGATCGGTAAGAGCGGCAAGGAAATCGCGCAACTCGAAGAGGAGCTGAAGAATATTACAGGGGGTAAGGAAGTGAAGATCCTTATCAATGAAGTAAAGCGTCCGGAGACGGATGCACAACTCGTTGCCGATCAGATCGCGCAGCAGCTCGAAGGACGTATCTCCTTCCGGCGCGCGATGAAGGGCTCGATCTCAGCTGCGATGCGCGCCGGTGCTGAAGGCATCCGCGTTATGTGTGGCGGTCGGTTGGGCGGCTCTGAAATCGCACGCAGCGAGCAATATAAGGAAGGTCGTATTCCTCTGCACACGCTTCGGGCCGATATTGATTTTGCACGTTCCACTGCGCAAACAGTATATGGATCGATCGGCGTAAAAGTATGGGTATGTCACGGAGACATCATCGGCCAGACGCCTTTGCAGATTGCTGCGGAGACGGCGGTTAATGGAGTCGAACAGAAGGACAAGCGGCCGATCGTGTCTGCAGCCGGCGGTGAACGCCGACGACGCGGTGGACGACGCGGCGACGATTCCGGTGAAGGGGGAGGCGAGCGCTCGGGCGAGCGTGAGCCACGACGTGGTGGACGCGGAGGTGGTGGACGCGGAGGAGCGGGTCGTAGCGACGCAGGTCGCGGCGATGCTGGTCGAAGCGATGCTCGGCCTCAGCTTCGGACCCGTGCGCAATCAGCGACAGAATAACATAGCAGTGTAGATATAGAAGAAGATGCTTCTTCCAAAGAGAGTAAAATATCGTAAAGCAATGCGCGGCAAGGTCTCGGGTAACGAGACCCGCGGAACGCAGGTCGCATTCGGCTCATTCGGCCTCAAGGCACTCGAATCGGGTTGGATTACGAGCCGGCAGATCGAAGCCGTTCGCGTAACGCTTTCGCGCACCATGAAGCGCGACGGAAAAATTTGGATTCGGATCTTTCCGGACAAGCCGGTGACGAAAAAGCCCGCTGAGACTCGTATGGGTTCCGGCAAAGGCTCCCCGGAGTTTTGGGTCGCGGTCATTCGACCGGGGCGCATCATGTTCGAGGTCGGCGGCGTTCCGAAGGAACTGGCCGAAGAAGCCTTCCGTCTGGCGGGACATAAGTTGCCGGTCAAGACCAAGATTGTCATCCGACCAGATTACGTAGAATAAAGGGATTGCAATGAAGGGTACGAAATACGCAGAGCTTGCGAATCTGAACGAGACCGAGGTGCAAAAGCAAATCGCCGATACGCGATCGCGCCTTGTTGCACTCAAGTTTCAGAAGACAATTGGGCAGCTTGATAATCACGCGCAGTTTGAAACGCTCCGTCGCGACATTGCTCGGATGGAAACGTCTCTCCGCATGCGCAAGCCGTTAGCGAAATAAAGTTGAACATGGACGAGAATCAAACGAGCGGAACAGCAAGCGCATCGAGCGCTCCGACACGAGGACATCGCAAAGAGCGCGTCGGCAAGGTCATCAGCGACAAAATGCAGAAGACCGTGATTGTGAGCCTCACGCGCCAGGTGCCGCATCCGCTCTATAAAAAGTATTTTAAGAAGACCACAAAGTTTGTGGCCCACGATGAGAAAAGTGATGCCAAGACCGGCGACACGGTCCGCATCATGGAGACTCGGCCACTTTCGAAGACAAAGCGGTGGCGTGTAGTGGAAGTGCTCGAGCGAGCGAAATAATGTTTTCCTTCTCCCGGTGGGAGGAGGTTTTGGGTGAGGAATTTATGGTACAGGAAGAGACAAACCTAATCGTAGCCGACAACTCGGGCGCCAAAAAGGTACGCTGCATTCGCATACTTGGCGGGCATGACCGACGTTATGCTGGCCTGGGCGACGTAGTCGTCGTCAGTGTGAAATCGGCCATTCCGAACGGGCAAGTGAAGAAGGGCGAAGTCTCGAAGGCCGTGATCGTGCGGACGAAAAAAGAGTACGCTCGTAAGGATGGCAGCTACATTCGGTTCGATGAGAATGCGGTTGTTCTCCTCAATGCTCAGGGTGAACCCCGTGGGACCCGCATTTTTGGACCGGTTGCTCGCGAGCTCCGCGAACGACAGTATATGAAGATCGTCTCGCTGGCACCAGAAGTAATCTAATTTTTTGAAGTCGGGGTTTCATACCCAGGCAAGGTGAAGTAATGAGAGTTAAGAAAAACGACATCGTCGAAGTGATCACGGGCAAGAGTCGCGGCAAGACCGGTAAGGTTCTGCGCGTCTATCCCGAGACGAACAAAGTGCTCGTCGAAGGCGTGAACACGCAGTATAAACACGAGCGTCCGTCGCAGCAGAATCAGAAGGGCGGCATTACGCAGCGTGAAGCGCCGATCGATGCGTCGAACGTTATGCTCCTCGATCCAAAAACGAATCTTCGGACACGGATCGGCAAGCGCGAGCTCACAGGTACCGAGGGAAAGGTCCGCTTCGAACGGTTTTCGAAGCGTTCCGGAGATGTGCTCGCATAATTGAAATTTGGAGCAACGGCGCATCGTTGGCGATGCACTATCGTTGCTAAGGAAAAAAGATGGCAGAAGAGAAAGCAAAAAAACAACCGAAGGCTGCTGGCGAAGGAAAGCCAAAGACGCCGAAGGGTGAAGGTAAGGCGAAGGGCGAGAAGCGCGGTGGTGGGGGACATGATAGTCACTCCGATGCTGCGCCTTTGAAAGATCGCCCGGTACCACCCGCGCGTTTGCTCAATAAGTATCGCACTGAAGTTGTGCCTTCGCTTATGAAGCGCTTTGGTTATGACAATGTGAACCAAGTGCCCCGAATCGACAAGATTGCGATCAATATTGGTGTCGGTGCTGCGGCGAGCGATCCAAAGTTGCTCGATGCTGCGATGCACGATCTTGAGGCCGTCACCGGACAAAAGCCTGCGGTCACGAAGTCAAAGAAGTCAATTTCGAACTTCAAGCTCCGCGAGAATCAGTCGATCGGCTGTCGCGTAACATTGCGACGTGCGCGCATGTATGAATTTTTGGACCGGCTCATGACGACGGCCATCCCACGTATTCGCGACTTTCGCGGAATTCCGGATAAGTCGTTCGATGGCCGTGGAAACTACACGCTTGGCATTCGCGAACAAATCATTTTCCCCGAGATCGACGTCGATAAAGTATCGCGTATCACGGGTATGGATATCACGTTTGCGACCAGTGCCAAATCGGACGAAGAGGCGCTCGAGCTTCTGAAAGCATTTGGATTGCCGTTCCGGAAACGGGAAACGCAAGCGGCCTAACATCAGCACTTTAGATATATAGCACTTCAGAGATGGCACGATTAGCCCTGAGAGTCAAAGCGAAGCGCAAGCCGAAGTTTGCAACGCGCGTTCATAACCGCTGCAATCGATGCGGACGGTCGCGGGCGTATTACCGAAAGTTTGGGATTTGCCGGCTATGTTTTCGCGAGCTGGCATTGGAGGGAAAGATCCCAGGGGTGCGGAAGTCAAGCTGGTAGACCTCGCTGCGATGCGAAGCAGATAAACGATTTTTTTTGGATAGATGGATACTATTGGAGATTTCTTAACCAGAGTGCGGAACGCCTTGAAGGCGCGGCATAAGTATGTTGATGTTCCGGCATCCAACCTCAAGATTGCGATGGCGGAGATTATGCGGGAGCAAGGCTATGTGGATTCGATTGAGCGGATTGAAGACACGAAGCAGGGTATGTTGCGCGTAACGCTGAAATATACCAACGGCCAGCCTGCCATCATGGGTCTCAAGCGGATTTCAACGCCCGGTCTTCGCAAATACACGAAGGCAACGGAGACACCACGCGTGCTTTCAGGGCTCGGGATCGCAATCCTTTCGACGCCGAAGGGCCTCATGACCGATAAGCAGGCCCGCCAGGCGAATGTTGGTGGTGAAATTTTGTGCTACGTTTGGTAAGGATTTTCAAGAATTTGTAGATCTATAGTAGTTATAGAGTCTATCAAAATGCTGCAGCATCCGGGGAACGGATTGGCGTAAGCGAAACGAACAGATTATGTCAAGAATTGGAAGAAAAGTGATCACGATCCCGAAAGGGGTGACGGTGGTAAATGCAAACGGTGAGATTCAGGTCAAGGGGCCAAAAGGTCAACTTGCTAAGCGTCTGCCCGTCGGCATTACCGCAACGATCGAGCAGGACCAGCTCACATTTTTTCGCTCAAGCGATGATCGCCGTGTCCGGGCCTTGCACGGACTTTCGCGTGCACTGGCGAATAATATGGTCGAAGGCGTGACCAACGGATTTACGAAAAAGCTTGAACTCGTCGGCGTTGGTTACAAAGCTGAGAAGAAGGGCAAGTGGGTACAATTTGCATTAGGCTATTCACATCCAGTCATACTCGTACCGCCACCGGAGATTTCGGTGGAGGTACCAGTCCCGACACAGATCACGGTGACCGGGATTGACAAGCAGTTGGTCGGTGCGGTAGCCGCAAAGATTCGATCGATCCGGCCGCCAGAGCCTTACAAGGGTAAGGGTGTGAAATACTCCGACGAGAAGATCATCCGCAAGGCTGGAAAGACTGCCGGAAAATAAGCAAAGACTAGGAATCCTTATGGCATCGAAACTTCATTTGCAGGAAAAGGCGAAGCGTCGCGAGCGACGTAAGCATTCAATTCGGAAGAAAATACATGGCACTGCGGAGACCCCGCGGCTCGTCATCTTCCGGAGCAACACCGGTGTTTATGCGCAGCTCATCAATGATGCGCAAGGTTTTACTCTGGCCGCCGCAAGTAGCAAGGGGCTTAAGGGACCGAAGACCGATCTTGCAAAGCAAACCGGAAAGGCGCTTGCAGAAATGGCGACCCAGAAGGGCATCAAGACTGCCGTCTTCGATCGCAACGGGTATCTTTATCACGGCCGTGTCAAAGCACTTGCTGATGGCGCGCGCGAAGGTGGACTGGCATTTTAATCCGAGGAACATAGCGTGTCAAAAATTCGCTCAGCAGAACTGAACCTCAAGGACAAGCTCGTCGCGGTCAACCGTGTTGCGAAGGTTGTGAAGGGTGGGCGCCGGTTTAGTTTCAATGCAATTGTCGCGGTCGGTGATGGTCAAGGCCACATCGGCATTGGGCTTGGCAAGTCAAACGAAGTGGCAGACGCCGTTTCAAAGGCAACCGAGGACGCCAAGCGTAACGTCCACTCGATTCCTCTCCGCCGCGGTACGATTCCACATATGACCTACGGTAAGTTTGGTGCGGGCAAAGTTATGCTCAAGCCGGCATCTCCGGGAACGGGTTTGATTGCAGGCGGCGGTGTTCGGGCAGTGCTCGAGCTTGCCGGAGTGCAGGATATTCTGACAAAGTCTCAGGGATCATCGAATCCGCATAACTTGGTTAAGGCGACTATGGCGGCGCTCGAATCGCTCAATGATGCCTCTATGGTTTCCGAGCGACGTGGCGTTTCGCTGACAAAAGTGTTTAACGGCTAAGAATAAAGGATAGGGTCATGGCAACGACGAAGAAGATTCTCATTCGGCAAACGCGTTCGATTTGTGATACACTCGAGCGTCATAAGCGCACAATCAAGGCGCTCGGCCTCGGGCGCCCGAACTACGTTGCGGTGCACGACGATACACCGGCCGTTCGTGGGATGGTTCGGGCCGTCCAGCATTTGGTTGTAGTCGAAGAGACAAAGTAGCTACGGAATTCATCATTCCCTGGCGCTACATAACGCCGAACCCGGAACTCCTCACGCCGAGATATGATTGCTAATGTCAGGCCTCCCAAACGTGTGAGGCAGTAGAAGGGTGTATATGCCGGTCGCGCCGCAGGAATGATGAGCGGGCTGGTTGTTTGAAAATCTGTGGAAGACTCTCACTGAATTCGATTGCCTTTCCACGTGCTCTTTTTCTCCAGAGGGAGAGAATACAACTGAATTATTACATGAGCGGCCGCGTACAAGTCACGCAGTGCCAACTAGAATTTGTTCTTGTGGACGCATACCCACTTGGGGGGAAGTCCCATTTCCGATCAGCAGACCCACATTTAGCTCGCTTGACTCAACCTACCATTAATTCCTCACGACTATGATCACAGTAATTGGCGGAGGCTTTGCCGGCCTTTCCGCCGCCTATTTTCTCCACCGCGCCGGAAAAGACGTTACCGTCCTTGAGTGGTCGCGCGGCTTAGGTGGACGCGCTTCCACCCGCAACGTCGGCTATCGAACGATGGATTCGGGTGCTCAGCGCCTCGATCTATCGCCGCTGAGCGTCAATAAACTTGAAACAGATGCTCGCGCCCTATTACGGGCAGTCTGCGAAGAGCGGGGCGTTCTCGAACATCTTCTGCCATTCCCTGGCCCGGTCTACCGGTTCGATGGCCGTTCTATATCCTCGGCTCAACAAGTCGAAGTCCCCAACTGGAGTTTTCTTGACGGAGGCTTTAAGGTTCTTGCGGATGCCCTAGTTCAAGATATTCCCGTTCGCACACACACGCGCATCAGCGATCTTGTCTTCGAAGACAAGGGCTATACGCTCCGGAATCAGCGTGGCGAGGCAATGCCATCTGATGGGGTAGTGATTGCAATGCCCGCCCCCTATGTTCTTGCGTTGCTCTTGCCACATGCCGAGAAGAACAAGAAAGTCAAGAAGATCTGCGATCTCCTGAACGAGGTGAATTATGAGCCGATGATCGGCGCAATGTTCGGCACGACGAAGATTAAGTTCAAAGAGCAATTCGCCGCCCTCTTCACGGATGATGTAACCGCCCCGGTATTTTGGCTGTCGCAGGAAGGTGAGCGGCGCAAACTTGGACTCCGCAAAAATGAAATGGCATTCGTGCTCCAGTTGGGAGCCGACATCAGCCGCGAGTACGTCCTGAAGTCGGACAAGGAGACATTCGCAGCGATCGAGCGCGTTTTTGAAGATGTGCTCGATGTCGCGTTGCCCGACGTAGTATATGGCGAGATTCAACGCTGGCCTGCCGCATTCCTCTCATCATCACCCTTCACGGTTGATACGATCAAGCAGGACGAATTCAAAGCTCCTCTCTATCTTGCCGGTGATTTTGTTGCCGGCCAAAGTTCAGTTGCCTCGGCATTCTGGAGCGGCAAGAAGATCGCTGACAAGATCCTCGGCGCGGATTCATTCCAGTTCATCGAAGCTCCCGTGCGCGAACAGGCTCGATTGGAGGAATCCGCCTGGAGCGCTACAGTGCCACCTGTGCGCAAAGAGCGTGCAGCGCGACCCAAACCTCAGCGTAAGGCGAAGAAACGATTCGATGCCGCCAAAGGCAAGCGTGTTCCGTTCGCTAAAGGCGCCCGCAAACCATTTAAGCGTGGCGGTGCTAAGCCGGGTCAACGAAAAATTGAAGTTGCGCCAAGTGCTGGAGGTCGAGGGCGCGGTCCTCAGGGACCCCCACGTGGACCACGGCAAGGTGGTCCTGGTGGACCAAGACCAATGGGTCAGGGAGCACGCAGAGGCGGACCTCCACAGCGCGCTCGTCAGGGTGCCGGTGGATGGCAGCCACAGGGCGGGCAAGGTGGGCCGCCGAGACCGCAACGCCAGGGCGGATACGCTCGGCCGAGTGGAGGATATGAGCGTCCAGCCGGTGGAGGCTATGGGCGTCCAGCTGGTGGGGGTTATGAGCGTCCTGCTGGTGGTGGTTATGAGCGTCCGGCGGGCGGGGGATACGGCCGGGGGGGAGGCCGTCCACAGCGTGGCCAAGGTCAAGCCGGTGGATACGGCGGTCAGGGTGGTTACGGCGGAGGACAAGGAGGCTACGGCGGAGGTCGTCCTTATGGCGGCGGTGGCAGACCACAAGGTGGTCCTCAGAGAGGACGGCCACAAGGTCGCCCATCTGGTGGTGGCCCTGGCCCAGCTCGAGAGTATGGTGATCGGCAACCTCCGACGAATGACTACCGTCCGAAGCCAGGCGTGCGCGGGCAGGTTGTTTACTCGACGAATGTCCGTCCCACGCAAGGGCCGGCGCGTCGTGGACCCCGTCGTCCATTTGAGGACGACAATGTGGGCAACAGGTAATTCGGCTTGACAGCTGTGGCCGCCAGGCCACAGCCAACTGACAGAAATACAAAAGCCTCATGCAGCAGATTGCCGCATGAGGCTTTTAATTTTGGACACGCCTGCGTTACCGCATCCCTCCTAAGGAAGAGGAGGGATATCAACTACATTATTCTAACGCAGCCGCTTCTTATGACGATTCTTGCGCAGACGTTTCTTCCTTTTGTGGGTGGCCATTTTATGGCGCTTACGCTTTTTTCCGCTTGGCATTCTGGAGTCTATTAAAAGATAAAAATTGTCGGGCAGGTAAACAGCACGAGTCTGAGAGAGTTTCAGGTATCTAAGAATGAGAAGCCAGCCCGAGCCAATAATCGACCCATTTTATGCTAAATTGTCTTCCATTGTGGGCAATGGCAATGGCTGCGAGCCTGATTTGTTTTCGTCCGATTGGGTTATTTTGCCATCCGTTGCCCGGTCTTATCGATCTCTGATAGCAGAGTATCTATACGCATCGCCATCGCAGGGTTATCTTTTGACGCAAGCTCTTTGGCTCGCTGGAAATACTTCCGTGCCCGGGCCAGAGTCTCCGCATGGTTGGAGTCCGAGATCGTTTGTGTTGTGAGGATCCCCGCGTTGATGAGCGCATTGAGATGATTCGGGTTAAAAAGAAGCGCGGAATCGATTTGATTTAGCGCGCGGTGAAGATCACCACTCGATTGTGCGATCGCATAGGCGTAGTCCACACGGGCATCAGCATCACGCGGTTTCATCCGCAAATACGTTTGAAATTCAGAAACACTTTCGGACCAATCACCTGCATCATAGGCCACATCAGCAAGACCCAGATGCGCGGACGTATCATTGGGATTCGCCTTGAGGACAGCACGGAACGAGTCGATCGCTGGCTGGAACATCAGATGTCGCTTTACCATCTCGGCTGTGTCCACACCTGTCGGCGGAGCATATGTGTCCGGCTTCGATGTGAATCGAAAAATACCATAGCTCAGTGCGAGGATTGCCACCACGATCACTCCAAACACAGTCCATGGGATTGGTTTGTGAGCCGGCGGTTCTTCGACAAAGCGCTTGAGTAATGCTTCTTCGGTGGAGGCTCGGCGCGTGGGTTCTGGTATTAGAACCGCCGACTCTCCAACAGGCTCTTTACCTGAGGAGGTGGCATTGGGGGAAAATTCTGTTCCGCAGTTCAGGCATTGGATACGATCGACGGGCTGATCGGGAAGCGGAACGCGCGCAGCGCAGCTCGGGCAAAAGACGGAGTGTTGTTCTGGGGTTGAAGTATCGTTCAAGGTCGCAGTTATTTTGGTGATCGGGAGGAAGTCGTGCTCTTTTGTCGATCGTCGATCAGTTGCCGAAGATCGCGCGACGGTTTGAACGTCGGTACAAAATGCTCGTCAAGCGCGACCGTTTCTCCCGTGCGGGGGTTGCGGGCCATGCGTGGACTCCGCTTCTTGGTCCGGAATGTCCCGAAGCCGCGAATCTCGATGTGATCGCCGTTGGCGAGCGCATCGGCCATCGTTTTGAAAAAGCCATCCACCAGAATTTCTGTCTCGAGTTTGGTTACACCGGTCGCGGTTGCAACGCGGTTTACGATGTCGGCTTTTGTCATCTCGGGCTAAATAATGGGGCTGAAGGGGAAAGCGGTCAATGGGGCCAAGTTATCCGTACAACTGGCTGATAAGAAACGACTTACTGGCGGGGATTATTCCATTTTCGGTCGCGAGTTGCTAACATTTTCGATGAGGCGGAGCGTTCGCTCTACCGTTCGCGACCAGGTAAATTCTTCGGCGCGGTGTGCCCCGCGAGCAATGAGTTGCGTCGCAAGCGCATCGTCTTCAAGAAGCAATCTCAGGGTCCTCGCAATATCTTCTACACTCGTTGGATCGAACAGCAACCCGGCATCGCCAACGATTTCGGGAAATGAGTGGACATTGGCGGTCGCGACTGGAACACCGGATGCCCACGCCTCGAAGATCGGATTGCCAAAGCTCTCGTAACTCGATGGAAAAACGAACGCGCGAGCATGAGCGTACAGATAACGCAAATCCTGTTGCGCGAGGCCGCCGGTAAAAATGACGAGGTCTTCCGTGCCGAGCGATCGAGTCAGACTGTGCAGGCTAGCAATATATTCGCGCTCGGTGCCGGTGCCTTTGCCGGCGAGCACGAGTTTGAGATGGGGATACCCTTCGGCCACCAGGATAGCATGAGCGCGTATTAGTTGGTCCTGATTCTTGTATCGCCAAAGGGCCGACGCATAGAGGAGATAGCTTTTGGGCGCAAGTCCAAATCGAGAGAGGACCGCCAGACCTTCAGCACTCATTCTGTTTTGATCGCCATCGAACAGCGCGAGATCGACGCCGTGTGGGATGACGTGAATCTTGCTGGCCGGGGCGCCGGTGAAGCGGATGACATCTTGCTTGATGTCGTCACTCGGGGTGATAATCGCTCGCGCGTTTCGTGCCGAGGGCGGCATGAGCAGCGAGCGGACGATGCGCCGCACGCCGCGAATGCCGTACTTCGCGCCATAAAAATGCGCAGCCGATCGAATGGCAAGAACTGCCGGCGTGCGCGAGGTAAGAGCAACGAAATTGCCGGGATAGTACATAACGTCAATCTTCCCAAGCCGGATTGCGGCGGACAGTTTGATTTGCTCGCCAATCACCTTGTGCAGCGGTGTCCGTTTCGAATTTGGAATGGTGATGACACGGATGGAAGCATCGCTCGGAAGCCCGAGCGCCTCATGCTCGCCTTCGGAAAGGAAGAGCACGAACTCATGAGGCGGATGTTGCCGCACGAGTTCCTCCACGAAGTGGACGAGGTAATTCCGGCCGCCCGTGTCCTCAGCGACCCGCCCCAACGATGCGATTCCGATCCTCATTCTAACTGCTTAAAGTTGCGCGCGAGCGTTTGTGCTTCATGAATTGTGTTGAATGCAGCCCAATAACGGCAGTTCGTGAATGAATTAATTTCTCTCTTGTATTTGATTTTAATGAATGCCCCATCTGTCTTCATCTTTCATATCTCATGTTTTCTCTCAGCATGGTGCCCATCATCACGGGTGTAATATACAATAATTTGAGTGAGGGACTCAAAATTGAGTTCTGGCGTTAATATCAACATGTCCAAGAGTCTTTCGCTGACAATCGATGACGACCTCATCCGCGAAGCGGACGAGGCCGCGCGAACGCTCCACGTTCCGCGGGATACGTTCATCGTTCAGGCCATTAGGAAATACGCAGGTGAAATCTCGCACCGCCGCCGTCTGCGAAATCAGCTCCGTAAGGAGTCCTCGCTCACGGCTGCTGAGTCATTGAGCGTGCTTCGGGAGTTCGAGGAAATTAGCTGAGCACCGTGGAATTCCGACAGCGCGAAATCTGGCTGGCGAATCTCAATCCACAAAAAGGCAGCGAGCCGGGAAAAGTCAGGCCGGTCGTTATTCTGCAAACTGACGATCTCAATGCAGGACACCCGTCCACGATTGTCTGTCCGATCACCTCGAATGTACTTCCTGCTTCAGAGCTTCTTCGCGTCCATCTTCATCCTGGGGAGAGCGGGCTTGAAGTCGATTCCGATGTATTGATCGATCAGATCCGAGCCATTGATGGGACGCGACTCCTGCGTAAGCTCGGTTCGATCGATGAGAGTACACTCGACCGCATCAAGGCAAACATGCAGATACTGCTTGACATGGCATAGGTCACAATTCGCTGCCCGGCGAACCCGCGCCACGCACGACTCGTTGAAACGTCAGTTCGATTAAGCATGGAGGCATGATGAAGCAGATCGTTCTCTGGGTTACATGCACGGTACTCGCACTCGCCATTCCACGAGTGGCGAGTGGGCAGAATGTTTGGGAGCCGGCGAATGGAGCACCATTCGGAACCGTGAGAGCATCCGCCGTGAGACAGGACGGATCGATATTGGCATTAACGGATGGGGGTACTTTCTTCGTCTCAAGCGATACCGGAAGGATATGGTCGCAACGAAACGATCTGTCCAACGACTTCAACTCGCAGGTCCTCATTTGGGTATCCGAGGGTGAAGAAGGTCTTGATAGTAAGGGCAGAATCATTGCTCCATATTTCAAATCAGGGGACACTCTACGCGGGGTGTATCAATATGTGATCGGAATCCAGATATCGAGCGATGAGGGCGTCTCGTGGCAGATCAGAGATCTGGCTTCTGGCAGCGCCGAAACTTTCTCAGGGATTGAGGGTGAAAGGGTATCGGCCCTTTATGTCAACGGAGGTGACACAATCGTAGCAGGGACAACCTATGGTAACGTATTCGAGGTTTCAGACAGCGTTGTGGTAGCACTGGGTGGCCCAATATGGTACCCAAAATACCGAATCAACTCCGTCACGATCTCGCCGGACGGCAGCATCTATGCGGCCATGACCCAAGGTCTCTACCGGTATCGCATAGGCGGGTGGGAATCTTTGAATTCAGAGATTCCTGACACCGACCTCATTCAAATCAAAGTGAACACTAAGGGAGCACTTTTCGCATTGAGCGGCAACCTCGTTACATACAATCATGGGATATTCCGTTCCTTGGACGGAGGTGATACATGGCACGCAGTAGACTCAGGTCTTCACGGTTTTCCGACCAATATTGCAATGGCGCCTGACGATCGGTTACTCGTTGGCACATGGGCCGGGTTCTTTGTTTCTACGGACCAAGGAACACACTGGCGAACTCTCAGCTACGGGCTTCCCTATGTGTTCGAAGCCCTTTGGGCAGGAACCCATGACGATATAAACGTCAGTATTTCTTCGGGTACGCTTTTTTCTTCGAGCGATAGAGGGAATCACTGGGTCATAACTGGCTCTTTTCCCGAATTCTACTTGAACGGGTACTTCGCTGGCTTTTGGGGTTTTGCCGAAGACGAGACCAATTATTATGTGAACAGCGGGTATGGCGGGTTCTGCCGTTCAACCGATTTTGGAAAGACCTGGAGCCAACATAACATTGGCCTCGATCCTTGTATACTGCTCACATTCTGTAGCAGCCTTTGTTACGGTATATAAACCGCAACAGACGGAGTGTAGCAGAAGCGTGGTGAACTTCACCGTTCCTTAGCGGCGATACTGTTAGATGCATTATCGACCCTGTTCCGGAG
>JAUZNX010000021.1 GCA_030706745.1 Bacteroidota bacterium | reverse complement strand
CGATTTTTTGCGGGACCGCGAAAATTATTTGAGGGATTGAGAGTAAGCTCTTGAGATTGAGAGAGGGAGAGATCGTAAAGGATCGAGAAGGATGTGTAAGAATAATCTCTGTAATCTAACGCTTTAGCGCGGGAAGTGACAGTAAATGATTCCGGCAAAATCACGTCTCGATCTTTTGCGGGATGCAAGGACATCCTGGTGCACGCTGTGAAAAACCGGAGAGATTTGGTACGCGTAAGTTTTACCTTCAGGAACTTTTTATAAGCGGGCCTATGCCTGTCCTAAAGACAGGCATACTGCAACTATTTTTCAACTAATCTTTTTGTCACTCATGAATGGAAACACTCCGCAATCCTGGTTTGACTTTCCCGTCATGCCGACCATGGACCCGCGAGCGATCGTGCAAACGATCAGCCTCGAAGATAATGCCGGCGTTCAGCAGGCAGCTACTTTTACTCGCAGCACTTTGTGGCTGCATGCTGGAGTGTGGGCTAATCCCCCACTCATCGTGACCCAAAGCCCCAGCGTCATTGGAAGCGTATCGGTGCCGAATACTTATGACTACGATTCGATTGAGCAGGCTGCTGCGTGGAATTCGCTGCATCTTATGACTGCCCCGAGCACCGGATTTCCGCTCGCTGTCGAGAAGATCATGTTCCTTAAAGCAGGGTCTGCCTTCCTCAATCACATTCCGCTCGATTGGACTGGCGGCACCACCGCGCACGACATACAATTTAGCTTCCGCGATAACTCTGTCACGAGCGGCGACTTCACCGCCGGTTCCAACGGCACGATCCCAGCATTTGCATTCCCAACTGCGCCGACTTACGGCGGCACCGCGCGCGATCTTCAGGTCACTGTGCTCCGGACCGGCCGCTTCAGCGTCGCGCTCCGTATCCTGGACATTGCTGGAAATTGGAGTCTGTATGAAATGGACTGGATTGTACTATAAACTCTGATACGTCATGGGATGTCCACCAGATTGCGGTCCATTCGATCCCGGGGAATGGAATCCTATTCTGTATCCATCGGGGGATGGTGTCTCTGCAACGCCTGCCCCAACAACGCCGGGCGGCACTTCACCTGTTTCGAATACACCATGGAATCCGACTAATCCCGACGGTACTACAAATCAGAATTACCTCCCAGACCTCACGCCGGGATCTTCGTCACTTGAGCCGCTTTTATTTCGAGATCAAACTTCAGAAAATACTGGTAATTTCCAGAACACAGAGAAGGACCCTACGTACGGTCCGCTCAAGCCTGCGGATCCCTGCGATATGTTGTCTTGGCACAACTTGCCGCCCACGACCGGAAGAGGTGGGCCACTGGATGACCTTCGTGCCAATTTGTCATGGCACTTTAAGGATCCAAAACTACAGCAACTGTGGGAGCGAATACAAACTGACGGGGCAATTTGGGACGCTTTCAATCAATACTTTAGCGAAGGGGATCCGCAGGATAATCCGACTTTTTTTCAGAAATGGCTCAATGATGCTAACAAGATGGGCATGGATGAGGCAAGCACGGTCGATTACGTCCTATGCCAATGGCTGGGGGCACACCCAGGTACTCTTCACGTCGACCCCGATTTCGCGGATGTTCTTTTCGACATCTTTAACAATTTCGGAAAGGTCGATCTCAAGAACCTCCTTTTTTACCTTAACGCGAAGCATGACGCTGATATCAACGACTTGGATTTAGGTTGGCTGGAGGCCGATGCCATCAAGATGTTTGGAATGCCGCCGGGGCAGATGCCCTGTGCCGGATCTCAGAAACAGTGGAATGCGCTCGCAGATGGGTACACAATGAATCCTGGAAGACTTCAGCACATGAAGCGGTGGATTTTTACCGGCGCATCGAAACATGGCCCCTTCACCGGACCGCTACCGACCGCAACACCTGTTACCAGGAACACTGGTGTCTTCTCACAGCCTCCGGCAAAGCGTGCTCCCAATGTGCGCAATTTGCGACAAGGTCCTGTAAGTTCAAGCGGCACCGCCATTAAGAACCCGCCAACTAGCAGCGAGTCACGAGGAGTCAGGATACAAAGACCAGCGCCCAATATAAACATACCGGATGTGACAAAATACATCCCGAAGCTCCATCCTGTACCGCTCCTTCACCCCTTGGCCCCTCCAGATCTTCGTTATACAGCGACGATGCCCTCAGATGCAGGCTATCACCCGACGCCTGTACCACTCCCCGACGACGTGATGGACTATCTGTCAAAGGCAGATTTCCTAAAGATCGGACAAAGTAACTGGACGGCTGAGGAGGTTACGCAACTTTCTTGGTCGGACCTATGGGAGATGCTCATGGACCCTGCCACGCAGGGAATTTTGCTCGCCCTTCTCGCTGGAGCATTAGGCATTGCTGTTGACAAAGATCTTACTCCCGATATCGTCAACACAACCCAATGGGAAGCAGACGAATTCTTTCTAAATACGACGTACAAGAAGCAGGCCTGTGATGCTGCGAAGAACTATCGGGATGCAAAGACCGCAGCTGACAGAAAAGCAGCGGCAGAGACTCTCCAAGAGCTGGAGATTGAGCGCTTTGTTGCAGCGAAGAGAACGGGCATACCATTGGTAGCTCCGCCAGATTGGTATGGAACATATCTTAAGATGATCAATACCGTCGGCTGTAAGTAATCGAGTGAGTAAAGATGAAATTGATCTCGCTTATAAGAGTCATCGCCATAAGTGGGCTTCCGCTCCTATCCTCTTGCCAGTCCACCATTTATGATTTTCGTGGCAATTTCAGCCAACTGTCTCTGTCGCAATGGGACAGTATGGAGCAGCAATACTTTAGAGAGGTTCGAACATTTAGATCGAACCACCCCCATGAATTAGAGCCACTTCCAAAACTCCAGTACTGGCCTCCGTTTCACCTCACGGTGAAGACTGTCAACGATACAGCTGTGTCAGGTACGCTGACTATCTCAGATTCAATCTCACATGACTCCGCAATCTGGACGTTCCTTTCTTCTGAATATGCACCTAATGGGGGTTACGTGTGTCCATTACGGCTTCGAGAAGGACACTACCACATCGCGTTCACCTTGCTGATTCTTGAGATGCTTCCTTCCAAGTACGGCTCCCCTATTGTCGATGGGCATTTAGTCGCAGATTTGCCGTCGTGGCATTTTCATGAGGAGACGATTAAGGATAAGTTTTACCATCTTAATTTCTTTTGAGGTACTAGGTGTACCAATCGATTATTGAACTGGCGTCCGGCCGTTGTTGAGTCGCTTAAAATATTGCACCTCCCGTTCGTGCTTTTCGGCGGCTTCGCGTGTTTTGAATGTGCAGTAGATGACCGATCATCCACGGAGGTTCCGGCGCTTGCCGGTCTTGGGGTTCTTCTTGCGGGAATAGAGACGGTATCGAGCGCCCACGCTCGCGCCGTCCTTGAGTCTTGCGAATCATGGTGTTGAGTGCCTCAAGCGGGATGCCAGCGGGGAATAACCACCCCCTACCCCCTCCTTGAAAAGGAGGGGGAGTTTCTTTATCTTTGAAACGGAGGGGGGAACCACCCCCCAGCCCCCTCCTATTCCGCTTCGCTTCATAGGAGGAGGAGCATGTTATTCTACTTCGCTGCATAGGAGGGGGAGTAATTCAGGATGAGAGTAGTAAGCGAGGAATTTTGCCCAGGTAAAATGGATTGTTAGGTTTTCATACATGTCCTTTCGCAGACTCTTTCTCGTTTTTGTTCTGGCCACGGCCCTCGAGAGCACCGGCGGCGCTCAGGTGCATACCTTCACATGGGTAAACTTGCAAGGCAACACGCTGGGCGGCGCGACCTACGCAATCGCCGCCGATGGGCAAGGCAACTCATACTTCACCGGGACGTTCAGCGGCATCGTCAACTTCGGTGGCGTTACGCTTTCCGCACATGGTGTCAACGATGTGGTCATCGGGAAGTATTCGCGAATGGGTACGCTGCTTTGGGCCGCGCAGATTCAGTCAGTCAACCGGGCCCAACCTTCGGCAATTGGTGTCGATAAAAGCGGCAACGTCTATGTCACCGGTGTCCTGGCTGATAGTATATCATACGGCATCACCCCACCCCTAACGCTTCGCCTCTTCATTGCGAAGTTCGATCCCACGGGTCATCTTGTCTGGAATATTACTACGCAAAATGCCTCGACGATTTCCGCGAACGGAATTGCCGTGAGCCCATCCGGCCGGTCGCTCTATGTTACCGCGAATTCTCGCGGTGCAATCTTGATGGATATGGATTCGGCCGTGTACCCCATTCCGCTTGGGATGCACACGATGCGACTCGATACGAACGGCAGCATCCGTTGGATCCGAACCGACACGGCTACCGCGCGGAGCCTGTGCCTGGACTCGGCGGAGAACATATACATCGGCGGAAGCTACGTGACATCCGCGACGATTGCCGGTATCTCGATTAAGCCCTCGAAGAACAATCAAGCGTTTGGGTTTGCGGCCAGTTACGATAGCGCCGGAAACTCGCGATGGGCGATGGCACTCGATTCCATTGGGCCGGGCACGCTCTGCTACTCCTATGGATATATTTTCGGCGGCAACGGCCCGACGGTCATGGCTGCACGCATTTCGAGTGACGGCGCCGCAGTGAAGTATCTCCGAAATGCGGGTACGGTGCTCGGCGTCTCTTCGATCGCTGCCGATGTGATTGGGAATATCTATTTGGTCGGTCGGCTGACGACAAATCTCGTGATCGATACGGTCCGAAGTCACGGCGGGACGTTCTATATTCTCAAGCTGGACACTGCGCTCCGAGCACGTTGGGTTACATCATGGTACGATGCGCAAAATGCGGGAGGTATCTTCGCACCCTCGCTGACGGTCGATACATCACAGGGATTGTTCATCGCTGGCGACATTCGGGGCCTGTCCTATTTCGATGGAATGAAGATGACTCCAAAGGCGAGTGAAAATGGCTTCGTCGCCGAGCTTACGGTTCAGGACCTCTCCTTCTCACTTCCGGATGAGGTTACACTCTGTCCTGGAGATTCGGTGCCAGTGGCGATTCGAGTCGATGGAGATCTCTTCCTTTCGAATACATACGATGTCCAACTTTCGGATTCGCTCGGCAGGTTCGCGGCTCCCACCCACATTGGCTTCCGCAATGGCACTGGCTCATGCATAATCATGGCCGCGATTCCGCCGAAGCTGCATTCCGGCTCGAAGTATCGAATTCGGGTGATGGCAACATCTCCAGCGATTGTTACAGCGGATAATGGCTTTAATCTCGCTGTCTTCCCCGCTCCTACAGCAACGATCACGCCCAGCGGCGCCATCGACCTGTGCGAAACCGATTCGCTCAAGCTCACAGTCTCGGGCGGCGTCGGATGCCGATGGTCCACAGGCGATACAACACGCTCCATTGTTGTGCATGCGACAGGCTTCTATACCGCAACGACCTTCGGCGCGAACGGATGCTCAGCAATCGCGGCAGCCGCCCGGGTGACGTCCCGTGCTGCACCACCCGTCCCTGCTGTCACACGTGCCGGCAATACGCTCTATTCGAGTTCGCCGGCCAACAACCAGTGGAATCGTAATGGCATAGCAATCCCCGGGGCGACCCAATCAAGTTACATCGTTACCCGCAGCGGGACGTACACGGTGACGGTTTCAAGTGCCTATCAGTGTTCATCGATTTCAGACGATTTCGTGATCACATTCGAAGGTGTCAGCCCTGGATCGAAATCCGGTCAGGTCGCCTCGATTGATGCATCCGGCAACATTCAACTGAATAGTGCGGCCGGCTCGCACGTCGTCGTCAGCCTGTGCGATGTGCTCGGCATCGAATGCTTCAAGGTGGAACGGACTGTAGCTGAGCCGCGCGCCTCCATTCCGATCTCAGAAGCTCTCCGCTCACAACCGAATGGAGTTTACTACATTCGTGTTCAAACGGAGTCCGGAATTGTGATTCTCAAATATATTCACTTGCGTTGATCTGATGATGAGTAAGATCCTGCTCGCACTGTATTCCTTCTCGCTCGGTGCCATTCTGTATACGACGGCCAGTTTTCACCGCTCTGCGGAGAAGCATCTGATGCATTGCGAGCCGCTGACGGAGAATCTCGCCGCAAAGAATTATTGGGAGTGGCTTCGGTTACGCGACCCGGCCACTGGCGAAATTCCACGAGGCATTCATGTCCGCGAACTTGCTTATGCCCGCACACTGGTCCGAGGGCCGCAAGGCGATGCCATGGCCGATGCAAGCACTTCGATTCATACCAAAGACTGGCAGTCGGTGGGACCGTTCAATGCCGGCGGACGCACGCAGGCGATCGGAGTAGATGTTGCCAACAATGCCAACGTCTTGATCGCAACCGCACAGGGTGGCGTGTGGCGCAGCACCGATAGTGGCATGAGTTGGAATCGATCTACTGCCCCCGACGAACTCAAGGACATCATGTCGCTCGTGCAGGATCGTCGCGCGGGCAAGACCAATACATGGTACTGTGGCACAGGTGAATTGCTGAGCACGACAGATCGCCGTACTACTGTTGTTGGTCCCCCACGCTGGCGCACGACGGATATTGGCAACGGCATCTACAAATCGACCGATGGTGGCAAGAAATTCTTCGTGCTCCCCTCGACGCAAGACCAGACAGGCACGACGCTCGACAGCGTATTCGATGGTGTCTGGAACGTCGTCACCGATAATTCGAAGTCTGCGCAGGACATCGTGTATGCCGCCGGCTTTGGCGCGATTATGCGCTCAACCAATGGCGGTACGTCTTGGTCACATGTGCTTGGCGACCCTGCTCACCGGTCGTTTTGCACGGACGTTGAGATCACTCCGACCGGAATTCTCTATGCGTATCTCAGCCAGTATACCCTGGACGGCGCAACACCGACAACCGCAGGCGTTTGGCGATCCATCGATGGAGTAAACTGGAAGAATATCACCCCAATGACTTGGCCCACGGCGACGCAACGACTCAAAATCGCTATCGCGCCTTCCGATGAAACGGTAGTCTATGTTGCCGGCTCGAATGATGGGGCTGGCAATTATCCGGTGTTTTTCAAATACACGTACGTTTCCGGTGACGGCTCCGGAACAGGTGGGAAGTGGGAAGACCGCTCTTCCGAATTGCCCCCAGTCCAGGGAGATGTCGCCGGTGCCAGCACGCTTGGCGGCTATGCTGTTGCGCTGAAGGTCCATCCTCTGAATCCTGACGTAGTCTTTTTTGGTGGGACCAACCTATATCGATCTCCGGATGGCTTTTCCAATTCCTCTAACGTCGAATGGGTTGGCGGATACAACTACGATCAGAACGTCGAGCAATCATACCCGAACCATCATCCGGACAATCATGATGTGGCATTTTGTTCGAATAATCCGAGCAAGATGTATTCCGCCAACGATGGCGGAATTTACTTCACGCAGGATTGCCTCGCCGATCAGGACCCAAATCATCCCATTACATGGGCAAATCTGAATACCGGTGATCCCGCAAGCATCATTTATGTGGTTGCCATCGATCGGTATCGAGACCACGATACCTCGATTGTGGGCGGCTTCCAGGACCAGGGCTCCTGGTATCATTCTCCCGGAGATACGGGGAATTGGCAAATGGTTGGCGGTGGGGATGGTTGCTATTGCGCGATGGACAGTCAGTCCGTCATTGTTGCCTCGCAGTTCGGCTATGCATACCGGGAGTCGATCGACTCCAACCTTTGGTGGAGTTTACAGCCGGAAGGTATTTCGCAGCCGCAATTTGTCACGCCATTTATGCTGGATCCTGCCGACCAGGATCAGTTTTTTTACGTGGAGAATAATCACCTCTGGCGCAATTCCGACATTAATGGCGTTCCGCCCTTCACGAGCACCTCGACAAATTGGGCTCAACTCACCCAGTGCTTCGTCGCCGATGGGACTTTTATCACCGCTCTCGGAATGTCAGTTATTCCGGCGCATCGGCTCTATTTCGGCACCAGCGATGGACATCTTTATCGTGTCGACGGAGCCGACGGTGTCAACCCCGCGGCAGTCGAGATCACGGGTTCGATCTTTCCGAACAACGCGTTTATATCCTGCGTCGCGGTCGATCCCGAGAATGCCGATAAGATTGTCGCATGCTTCTCCAACTATCATGTGGTCAGCCTCTTTGCGTCCGATGATGGAGGAATCCATTGGCGAAATATTTCCGGCAATCTCGAGACGAATGCTGATGGTTCGGGCGACGGCCCTTCTACCCGCTGGGTGACGATCGTGCATCATGGCGGTGAAACCCTTTACCTCGTTGGAACGAGCGTCGGGCTGTTTTCCACCAGCGATATTTCCGGCAGCACCGTTTGGTCGCCGGAAGGATTATCGACGATTGGCCGCATCACCGTCGAAAACATCGACGCCAGACAATCCGATGGCTATGTTGCAGTTGCAACGCAAGGCGAAGGCGTATTCACAACTTATGTTACAACGGAGGCGGGTCTCAACCAAGGAGTAAATAGATCGGCCGCTATCGCACACAGCTTCTCTGTCAGCCCGAATCCGGCGCATGACGTGACAAGGATTTCTGTGACGCTTGCCGAGCCCCGCAAAATTCGGCTCCGCGCGGTTGACCCAACTGGACGAATTGCGCTGGTAATTTACGATGGAACAGCCGCTTCTGGCGCATCTTCGTTTGAATTCGATGCGGCGCGGCTCGCATCCGGCACTTATTATGTTGAGTTGATGAGCGATGAAGGTGTCGAAACGCGGCGCCTCGTAATAACTAAGTAATTGGGCAGACGACTCTAATGAGCGATCAAGAAGTATTCGAGAATCAGGACGACGCAAAGCGACGAGAGCCTGCTCATGTCGATGAGCAACGCGAACGCATCCTTGGTGCCTTCGGCGCTTTACATGAGCAAATTGGCCGGCGCATCAGCCATCAGGATGTCGAGCGTGTCGGTGATTTGCGCGAGGCCTTATTATCCGGTGACCGCCAACGGGCCGCACAGCACCTCGAGACGGCCAAATCCGAATCGAGTTGGCTTTACGAAGAGTTGATGAAACACCCGGAGATCTCAGCCATTCTGCGCGAGCTGAGTATTATGGGACTCTGAGGCATTCGGGAGACCAGTTATGGGTGACCCTCGGCTCCGGCGACTTCGGCGCATTGCCAGAACTCAAATGATAGTGGGGTTTGTACTCCTCCCCACTCTAATGCTAGCCTTCCTTGGGGCTCTTTTAAACATCAAATACGGCATCGAAGGCTCGAACGAACGATGGATTGTTGACCAAGCCTATGCTTTGGTCTATTCCACGTTTATCCCCGCCTTCATCATTGTTTTATTCGTTTCGGCCATGGGAGCATGGCTAGTTTCGCTCAGTAAGCAATTGGGTGAAGTCAACACACCTCACGAATAGCTATTCCCCGATAATCTTAATCAGCACTCGCTTGCGGCGTCGGCCATCGAATTCGCCGTAGAAGATTTGCTCCCACGGACCAAAATCGAGCTGGCCGCCGGTAATCGCCACAACGACTTCCCGACCCATGATCTGGCGCTTGAGATGCGCATCGGCATTGTCCTCACCCGTCTTGTTGTGATCGTACTGCGAGATCGGCTCATGCGGAGCCAGGTGCTCCAGCCATCGCTCGAAATCCTTATGCAGGCCGCGTTCGTCATCGTTGATGAAGATTGATGCTGTTATGTGCATCGAGTTGACGAGGGCCAACCCTTCGCGAATGCCGCTCTCGCCGATCGCCTGCTGGACCTCGTTCGTAATATTGACATAGCCCCACTCCGTGGGCACGTGCATCCAAAGTTCTTTGCGGTGCGATTTCATGGTTTATCGGTCTAGAATTTCGCGTATGACCGAGAGCGCTTGCGTTGTCTCCTTCACATCGTGGGTGCGAATGATTTTCGCTCCATGCAACATACCATAGCAGGCGGCCGCGATGCTACCGGTCACACGCTGCTTTGGCCATGGATTATTCCCCATGGCTCTACCGATGGTTGATTTCCGAGACACACCGAGCAGTAACGGAACATCAAGCGAACCAAATGCATCGTGATGCTTAAGAAGCTTCAAGTTATCTTCATAGCCCTTGGCAAATCCGATGCCGACATCTGCCAAAACAGTCTCAATCCCAGCTGAATGTGCGAGCAGAATGCGCTCTTCGAGGTACGATCGGACTTCGGAGACTACATCCGCGTATGCGTAGTCTTCAGTTTTCGTTTTCCGGAATCGCGGGCCGTGACCATGCATAAGTACGATGGGCGCCTTGTGCCTTGCAGCCGTGGCGAACATTTCCGGATCGGCTGTTCCTCCGCTCACGTCATTGATGAGGTCGGCTCCGGATTGCATCGCCGCGTTTGCGATAGCAGATCTTTGGGTATCGACTGAGATCAAGACGTTGTCATGATTCGAACGCAACTCGTGGATGACCGGAAGAACGCGTCTCAGCTCCTCCTCAAGTGGTACCTTGGAAGCCCCGGCTCCGTATGTCTGCCCTGCCGGCCGAGTGGACTCACCACCAATATCGATGATCTCCGCACCATCTGCAATCATCTGAAGTGCGTGATCCAACGCCGACCGGGCATCGAGATATGCGCCACCATCGCTGAAAGAATCGGGCGTGACGTTGAGAATGCCCATGATAATGGGCCCGGACGTACCGAGCAACGCAGTTAGCGAAGGCATTCGGTTCGGACGAAATGGCGGAGGATGATCCAGTCATCCTCCTCAAACATACTTTACGCTTCTGCCGGCGCAGCGACTGCCTTCTTGGGCGCACGCGGTGTGCGGCGCACGGACTTCGAGGCGGCCTTCATTTCGCGCGTTTTGCGTTTGACGCGCTCGACTGCCTTTTTGTGCTTCTTATTGACTTTCTTCGTCTTCTTGTTCATGCGTGGCTCGTTAATAGTTATTCTGCCGCGCCTGTATCGCCTTCAGGCGGCTTTTTGTTCCAGTTGACAATATATCCGTCATTTCGGATGAGGTCCTGGACCGTTTCAAACTCTTTGACTTTCGGCAATAGTTGTGTCAAAAACTCACGGAGCATGGAAAGTCGCTCGTTCTCGCTAGTTACGGAAAGCAAGGCCTGCCGCTGTGGGGCTTCCAGCCCAGATTTTTGCGCGATTTTAAACGATGGAAACCGGCTCTCTGCGTTCCAAACCGATTCGTCCAGGGGTGGAATTGTCCCTTTGTAGGCAAGCTCGGTCAATTCGTTGAACAGATGGATCGTTTCCCCCGCTAACCTGGAATCGCGTTCTTCAGGCTCGTCATCAAGCCAACGCACGGTTGCGAAGGATATCCGGTCCGGGCCGTTCTGTTCCAGATCGAGCACTTCATAACGCCGTTCTCCCTCCGTAATAATATCCATTTCGCCATCGGGCCGGCGGTCCAGCACCTCGACAACTCGTGCCGAGCATCCGACCGCGTGAAGCCGGTCTTCTTCAACATAATTAATGCCGAACGGCGAATGCTCCTTAACGGCCTGCTCGATGAGCTTTTTGTACCGATCTTCGAAAATGTGCAACGGAACCCGGCTCTCCGGAAAGAGCACAATCCCCAGCGGAAATACAGGAATGCGTTGAGATTCAGACATGATACAACCTATTACGTCATGCGATATTTGTGGATTCCAAACTACCTGGATGGTGAAAACTTATCATTCAACATCAGCCGTCGGGTAGTCACCTTAACCCAAACCGTGAAATCCCGTAAATCAATCTGGAAATTAGCCTAACATGATCATGATTGCGACAGCCGTTGGCGGCGCGATCATTGTTCCATAGTGAGTTCATACCATGCCATTTGGACGGCTTCGAGTTTCTTTTCATTCGAAGCATGAATTTCGTCCTCGAACCCTGGGAGATCGCCAATCCACTTAAGCAGATCGGTGAATCGCACCGCAAGCGGATCGACATCGGGATGCGCTTCCATCAGAGCTTCTGCAATATCCTCTAAGTCTGTCCAATACATGCGTCAAAATCTTCCTAATGCGCTCCCTCGTGAAATAGCTTCGCAATTGCAGGATTGAGCTGCGGAATTTCCACTACGTAGTCAAAATCATCTTGAATCTTGCACTGGCATCCCAAGCGGGATTCAAGCGCCAGCCCCTCGGCTTCATCCAATTGATCGGCCTCGTCATCCTCCATCTCCGGCAGCAAGTCCATGCCCTGTTTGACCTTCACGTGACAGGTTGAGCATGCGCAGACGCCACCGCAATTGTGTTGTAGGTCGATATTATGCGCAAGCGCGACATCGAGGAAACTCTCCCCAATGAGCGCTTCGCATGTGATGCCTATGGGCTGGAAGGTAACGGTTGCCAATGATAAGTGTTGAAATGTGAATGATGAATGATGAACAATGATCCAGAAGAGGTTCTTCTTTCATCATTCATCATTCTTCATTCACCATAATTCTATCGTGCGAGATACTTCAGGAAGCGTTGGTTGACTCGGCCCCAGTGAAGGTTGTTGATGAAATTGTCGATGTATGCCGCGCGCTTCGGACCATCCTTGTGATAGTAGGCATGTTCGAATACATCACAAGCAATGAGCGGAATTGCTCCCCAGACCGCTCCATAGTGATGCTCATCGACAAGTACGTTCTTAAGTTGTCCAGAGCCGAGCGTGTCAAATACGAGCAGGCCCCAGCCTGAGAGCTTCGCAGCCAGCGAGGTGGCTTTGAAATCTGTCTTCCATTCTTCGAACGAGCCAAAATCGCGGCTAATCTGATCCTTCAATTCGACGGCATTCGCCGGGTCCCCATCACCACCCAGGTTCTCCCAATAAACGTCATGCAAGATCGTACCGGAGTGATTCCAAGTCCATCGACGCTTGAGCTCGCCAAATTGCGAGTAGTTTCCATTCGCCTTTGCGGGATCGGCCTCGAGCAAGGCCTTCTCGATCTCGTTGAGCTTATCGACATAGCCCTTGTGATGGGTATTATAGTGCCAATCGGTCGTTTCCGCATCGACAACTTTACTGAGCAACGACTTCGCTTCTTCGTCCGAATACGGACGTTTCTTCAGTGTGAATTCGGTAGCCTTCATGTGAGTAAAAGAAATGTGATAGACTAGAAATGGTTAGACTTGCTCGAGCGTCCTGCCGGTCAGTGCTTCGGAGACAGTCGCATTCATAATTTCGTGTGCCAACGGCTCCGTGGCATGCTCCAAAATGTCTTGTTGCTTGATGATCTCTGCGGGCACGTTGGAATTGACTGCACGCCGCAGAGAGTAAAGCGCGTCGATTACGCTCGCCACATCGATCTGCTTTAATTTGGCGGCGGAAATACTTAGCTGGCCCCTACGCAACTGTCCCAATACTTTCTCGGTCGCGGCGAGAAGTCGCTGTGCTTCCGTCTTTGCTTCGACGAGCCTGCGGGCGGCAATATCCGCCGGAGCCTGCTCGATCGATTCTCGCAGCATCCGTTCGATTTCTTCATCGGTTAAACCATACGATGGCTTGACCTCGACTTCCTGCTCGATTCCAGTGTGCGTCTCACGAGCGTGCACCTGAAGAATACCGTCGGCATCAATGAGGAAGGTAACCTCCACCTTCGCGGCACCGGCCGTCATTGGAGGAATTCCTTTCAGAGTAAAGCCTGCTAAATGCCGATTGTCCCGGACGAAATCGCGCTCGCCCTGGAAGACATTGATCTCGACCCCCGTTTGATTGTCCGCGAACGTGGTATAGTTCTCGGTAACCTTTGTGGGAATCGTTGTATTTCGTGGAATGATCGTGCTCATCATGCCACCCATCGTCTCAATGCCGAGCGAGAGCGGAGTGACATCCAGGAGCAAAACATCTTTCGTGTGTCCGGCCAATACATTGGCCTGAATCGCAGCACCTAACGCCACAGTCTCTTCCGGATTGAGTTCATCGTGCGGCGTCCGTTCGAAGATTTCGCGTACAAGCGCTTTGACCATCGGCATTCGGGTCGCGCCACCCACCAGCACGACTTCATCGATTTCTTCGGGGTTTAGTTTGGCATCGCTCATCGCATCTTCGCATGGCTTGCGTGTGCGCTCGATTACCGACTTTGCAATCCGCTCGAATTCTGGAAGTGTCAGGTTTCGACGATACGCGACACCCGCCTCGGGCAAATCCAACTCGACCATCACGTGTCCTGCCGAGGAGAGAGCGATCTTAGTTTGCTCAGCAACATTTCGGATTTTCTGCAATTGCTCCGGGGTCGGCGTGAACCCCGCTACCATGTGCTGGATCTGCGTGATAAAAAGCTCCATGAGCCGGCGATCGATATCATCGCCGCCTAAATAGGTATCGCCATTCGTCGAGAGTACTTCGAAAATGCCGTTCTTGATCTTCAGAATCGAGATGTCGAACGTACCACCACCAAGATCATAGACAGCGACCGTGCCATCATTCTTTCGGTCGAGTCCGTAGGCAAGCGCTGCCGCCGTGGGCTCGTTGACGATCCGAAGGACATCCAATCCCGCAAGACGACCGGCATCTTTCGTGGCATGACGCTGAGCATCATTGAAGTATGCTGGGACAGTGATAACCGCACGCGTCACAGGTTCCCCCAGGTGGGTCTCCGCTCGTTTCTTGAGTTCGAGCAGGACATAACTAGAAAGCTCGATCGGCGTATAGAGTTTGCTGCCAATTTGAATGCGTACCAGACCCTCATCTGCCGGCACGAGCCGGTATGAAAGCATGCCCGATTCCTTCTTGACATCCTGAAATGATTTGCCCATCAACCGCTTGACGGAATAAACCGTATGTGACGCATCGCGCATGGCCATCTCTCGAGCCTTCTTACCAACGGCCGTGACTGCACCATAATCATCCAGCGTAACGACGGATGGCACAAGTGGACCATCCTCGCCAGAAATAATTCGCGCACGGCCCGAATCGACGTAGGCAACGAGGGAATTCGTTGTGCCAAGATCGATGCCGACCACATGGCCTGCACCAGCATTCGATTGTCCCGGCAGTTGAATTTCTAACGGCATTGGCAAATCTGGAATTTTAGATCAATATAACTCTGGAAAGAGCCTTCGCTCGGCACATTCGATCGTAATATGTATGATCTTTATGTGCAGTTCCTGGATGCGGTCACTCGTGTGACCCGGCACCACGATAGGAATATCGCATAGAGCGCTTATCGCGCCGCCGCCCTTGCCGAGCAGCCCGACAATCTTCATACCCTTGCGTTTCGCGGCCTCTGCGGCCAAAATCAAATTCTGGCTGTTACCCGAAGTGGTAATCGCAACAAACACATCCCCTGCAGCACCAAAGGCATCGACCATGCGCTCAAAGATATGCTCGAAACCGTAGTCGTTAGAAGTACAGGTAATGTGGGATGGATCGGAGAATGCCAGCGCTGGCATGGGCTTGCGGTCTTTGCGATAGCGGCCAGTCCACTCTTCCGCAAAGTGCATGGCATCACAATGGCTGCCACCATTCCCCGCGGAATAGACTTTTCCTCCGGCCTGAAATGTCTCAACGAGTAAATCGACAAAGGCTTCCACGTGGGACAGCTGCTTTGCATCTGCGAGGAAATCAGCAAGCGCTGTTTGCGCTTCCTGAAAACTTGCGAGTATGTGAGAATCCGCCATCGCTTAATGTTGAATAAATGCCGGCTTGCCTTGCTGGGCAGCCTGGACCGACCAGTGGAGCGTTTCAAGGTAAGCGCGTTCGGCAAGGAGTTGCGACATTCGTCCGAGCAACTCCTGATCGGCGTTGCTCAGCGGGCCGCCATTTTGCTCATGCAGATTGCGATCCCAGTGATTTGCGAGATTGTGACGTTCCTCATCCAGCGCTTCACGTCGCATTTGCAGTTCATCCGCAATTGCTTCCAATTCCTCCCGGTTTCGCATCTTGGCATCACGGCTTGTAGCCTGTTCTCGCTCCATAATCTTTTCCTGCGCATCCATCACAGTCATCAGCAACGCGGGCGGAACATTCTTTTGCTCGCCGACAGGGAAACCATACAGTTCAACCAGATGCCGAGCACGGGGAAGTTGTTCACGCAAGGTCCGATACGCCGCATTGATTTCACTCGACTCACTGAGCGCGCGGTCTCTGGTCTCCACTTCGCTTTGAACGTGCCGATCGGGATGCGATCTCGACTGCAGTTCGTGAAATCGCGCCTCGAGCATTTCACGGTTGACAGCGAACGTGCGGTCGATACCGAAGATCTGAAAGTGGTCGGTCATGTGAGAGTAACGAGTGATTGCGTAACGAGTAACGAGGCGCTGAACAACGAGCCGTCATTAACGGCTCGTTACCCGTTATTCGTTACACGTAACCAGCTACGCTCCAAACGAACTGCCGCAGCCGCACGTTTTGGATGCGTTCGGGTTATTAAACACAAACCCGCGGCCGTTAAGTCCGTCCGTAAAATCGAGTTGCGTGCCAGCAAGATAGAAGAGGGATTTGGGATCGACGAACAGTCGAATACCGTCGATCGAGAGGAGCCGATCGTTCTCCCGCTGTTCACTGTCAAAGCCCAGGGAATACGAAAGGCCTGAACATCCTCCACCCTTCACGCCAACGCGCAGGCCGTAGGTCTCAGGAATCTTGTTTGCTTCCATGATCTTTCGGACCTCGCTGGCTGCTTTTTCCGTCAGCGAGATTTCACTTTCGATATTCTCGAATGCCTTTTCAACGGTCGTCTCCTCTAACGAGGGCATGGTCATTAGATCTGCCATAGCTTTTTCTCCTTAATCATATTTACGCGACAGCAACAGCTTCCGCTGCTACTGCCGAGCGCTTCTTCTTAAAATCTTCAATCGCGGCTTTGATCGCATCCTCAGCCAGGACCGAGCAATGAATCTTCACCGGGGGCAAGTTTAGCTCCTTTACGATCACAGTATTTTTGATCGCGTACGCCTCATCGACTGACTTGCCTTTGATCATCTCGGTCGCAAGCGAACTCGATGCGATTGCGCTTCCACAACCGAACGTTTTGAACTTTGCATCCTCGATGGTCCCGGTTTCAGGATTGATTCGTAGCTGCAACCGCATAACGTCTCCGCACTCCGGAGCGCCGACAAGGCCCGTACCGACGTTCGGATCGTTCGGGTCAAGAGTCCCGACATTGCGAGGATGTTGATAGTGCTCGATTACCTTTTCTGAGTATGCCATAATATATCTAACAAGAAAACCTATTTTGCGCAGATTGCGACACCGACCGGCGCCGCACTATTGCTTGTTGCCAAGCGCGGCATCGGTCCGCCCTCGATTGTAAGCATGGCGTATGTCCCGCTATCAGGCGTCCCGAATTCCTGGAGGTTCAAGGTAAAGGCCTGATTGTCTACCTGCCTCAATATTCCTGAACCGATATACAAGCTTACGACTTCTGTTGCCATTCGTTCCGCTTCGGGTCTTGACACGGGTCCAGGCCCATTCGTCTCGAAGTAATCCTGAATTGCGTGCTGAATATCCCGAATAAAAATGTTCGACTTATGAAAGACTGGCTTCCGAGTGCGTCGCATGAAACTCAGAAGTACTTCTGGATTTCTGAAATATTGCTCGATGATGCCTTCATCCCTCATCGCCCAGTCTTTACCCTTTTAGTGTGCCGCCCACTCGATCTTCGTCAAATCAATGCCGGCCTTTGCCATCTCATAAAGTGGTGACATCTCGCGCAAATGCCGTACAGATTGCACGACATCTTTCACTGTGTAGTCACATTCCTCCTGAGTGTTGAACCGCCCGATTCCGAAACGAATCGATGTGTGCGCCAAATCCTCGCCAACGCCGAGCGCCTTGAGCACATAACTTGGCTCCAGACTGGCAGATGTACAAGCGGAGCCAGAGGATACCGCAATATCTTTGATGCCCATCATGAGTGCTTCGCCTTCGACGAATGCAAAACTCACGTTGAGATTTCCCGGCAGTCGCCATTCCGGCTTCTCGATCGGGTCCGGTCCGTTGATATAGATCTCGTCAAGCTCGGCTTGAAAATCCATCCACATCTTGTCGCGCATCGCTGCAATTCTCTTGGTATCGGACTCCATATCCTCGATGCAAATCTCCAGCGCCTTGGCGAGCCCGACGATTCCAGGGACGTTGAGCGTACCGCTACGCATCCCACGCTCATGACCACCGCCATCCATCTGCGAAGCAAGCTTCACGCGTGGACTCTTCTTGCGTACATAGAGTGCCCCCACGCCCTTGGGCCCGTAAATCTTGTGTCCGGAGATCGAGGCCAGATCAACATTCATTCGCTGAACATCGAACGGCACTTTGCCGACCGACTGCGTGGAATCGGTGTGGAAGATTACGCCCTTCTCGTGGCAGAGCTTTCCAATCGCCTCGATGTCCTGAATCACACCGACTTCATTGTTGGCGTGCATGATCGTAACGAGTACGGTCTTATCCGTTATGGCATCTCGGAGTAAGTCAAGATCGATAAAGCCTTCGCGCGAAACCGGCAGGTAACTAACGCGATGCCCCTTCCGCTCAAGCGACTTGCACGTGTCAAGCACCGCCTTGTGTTCGGTCGTGAGCGTGATGATATGATCGCCTTTCGAGGCATACATCTCCGCGATTCCTTTGATCGCAAGATTATCGGACTCGGTCGCTCCGCTGGTAAAGACAATCTCCTTCGGATCCGCGCCGATCGAACGTGCAATCGTCTCGCGCGCCCAATCTACTGCCTCCTCCGCCTTCCAGCCAAAGGCATGATTGCGACTCGCGGCATTGCCGAAATGCTCGACAAAGTACGGGCGCATCGCTTCGAAGACTCGCTCGTCCATGCGAGTCGTCGCATTGTTATCCAAATAGATAGGAAGTTTGACCATTTCGAAAATTCTACAATAATTTTGCGAGCGTGACGGAGTTTAGCGCCTGCTCCATCGTCCCTTGCAACAAGTGCATCGGACCCTTGATCGTGCAAACAGGCTCCCGAGGACAACTCTCACCATCTGACGTCGAGGTACAGGAGGTTATCGAGTTCTCCTGCTCGAGCGCGTTCACGACGCGCGTGAGCGTGATCTCTTGCGGCGCGAGCATGAGAGTATATCCGCCCCGTACGCCCTGGTACGAGCAAATCATCCCATCTCGCTTCAGATCTTGCATGATCTTGGCCAGCAAGTCATAGGAGATCCCATTCACGTCCGCCATCTCGCGGACCGTGGAAACTCCGCCACGCCGCGCAAGATGTTGCAGCGCGACAAGTCCATATTCGACCCGTTTTGATAGTCTGAGCATACCTGAGTACTCTAACATGATGTCGGACTGTAAAAGTCCTATATCTTCATAAAAGTCGTGAATTTTTTCTTGATCGTGGAATTGGATGAAAGCAGGCTCGGAATCCCGTGATGTACCTCTTCGGAACTAAGAGAATCGCAATGCGCCTTTCGGGGTCCATGATCAAAGAAGACTCACGCCTTGTCCCATACTTCATTCTATTCTCCTAATCCTTACCGTTCGTCGAACTCTTACCGTCTATGTTCACTGGCCTCATTGAAGAACTCGGCACAGTCGTTGACCGAATCATATCAGGGACGTCACAATGTCTAAAAATAAAGGCAGAATGCGTATTCCTGGAAGAGGGGCGGCAGAGTGAGTCTGAACCCAAAATCCTGCAAAATGGACTCAAAATCGGCGATTCCATTGCCGTAAATGGGGTGTGCTTGACTGCGGAACGCGTCACACCGCCCTTTTTTGAGGTCACTTGTGTACGGGAGACGCTGGAAAAGACGACCCTGGGTTCTTTGACAATAGGTACGAGGATCAATCTCGAACGTGCTGCGACTCCGATCACGAGACTTGGCGGCCACTTGGTCACCGGTCACGTTGATGGCATTGCCCGCGTGCTCGAAATCCGCGAGATGAATGGCAGTTGGGAATTCCTGTTCGGACTTCCTCCCGGCGCCGAACGCTACGTCGTCCCGATGGGCTCGATCGCCATCGACGGCATCAGCCTGACTGTCGCCGCGATTCAACAGCGGACTGTCAAGATCGCTATTATTCCTCATACCTTTCGTCATACGAACATCCAGAATTTGAAAACTGGTGACGAGGTGAACGTGGAACTCGACCAAATTTCGAAAATGGTCGAGCGGCTGATCGGTGGACGAGTAACAACGAGCGAGTAGCGAGACTGGGATCTCCACTCTTTACTCAGCACTCGTCACCTGTTGCCAACGATGAGTGTAAAAACTGAGTAACCGTAACTACTGTAAAGGATAGCACATGTCAAAAGGTGGAGGCGCCGGTAAAGTCTATTTTATTCTTTACCTTGCCGTTCTTCTCGAACTGCTGATCATCATCGTGGAACGCGATGACGCAGAAGATGAACTTCGCAAGGAGAAGCTCGCGCTCGAGGCAAAGCGCAAGCAGATTCAGCTCATTGCTGAGACGATCCTGAATTCACTGCGCGGGTCTGCGACGAGCGTTAGCTCGACCTCGGACCAGAGCATGATTATTGGCGATCCGAACGAGAAAGACGGACGTAATTTCAATGTCCGGGTCCGCGTTGCCGATCCCACACGCGATACCGTCAAAGATCTCGACTTGCATATCCTTCGTAATAAGGCTGAGATGACTGTGCTGAATATTGCGAAGGACTCTGTGAAGTATCCCTACCGGGTCGATGGTCACGATTATATTTATACGTACAACTTCAAGCCGATGTACGGCCAGGGTGAATACACTCTCCATTTCGACGCGAAGACGAATCAGATCGTCGGTGTTTCGGCCCAGCATTCGCCGGACGATACCGTCAAAATTGGCGCGGTTCACTTGACAGTACGGGAGCTATCGGAAGTAAAGGACGGTATTACCGAGAACGTCACCTTGCGCGGCTACATCGATTCGCTGCTCACCGGACTCTACGAGAACTTTGCGACCAATATTGGTTCGAACGAGTTCGTCGTAAATGTGAAGGAGAACCCGGTTGATAAGGTCGAACTCACACCTGAGTTTAGTCCAATGGCCGCATTCTCCGGTATCGAATTGTGGAATCGGATTAACGTAAAGAAAGCGCCCCTCACCGGCCCACGCGGTGTCACGATGGTGAAAGTCGATGGCCCTGGCGAAATCAAGCAGGTCGATTCCATATACTATTGGGTCTGGAAACCGGATGCTTCGACCGTCGGCCAAAGCTACACCGTTCATATCAAGGGTGAAGCCCACCGTGGTGGCGGAGCTAACGATTTGGCAACAACCGATTTCCCGGTCGTCGTCAATAAGTTGCAGAAGGCCGTTGCCGCGCCTTACTTCCCTGCGAACAAGAAGAACGAGGCGACACCATATACCCGCGTGACCTTCAAGGCCAACGAGAAGATCGCGAATCTCGACGGTATCTATCGGACTGAACTGTACCTGGCAGGCAATAAAGTCGCCACGCGAGAGGAGCCAAGCATCGAGTATACACCCGAGTTTATGAAGGACGAGGGTAAATCGCTCGAAGTGAAAGCATACTTTAAGTCGAGCTTTATGAAGGACTTCGTTGTCATTGATGATCAGACCTTCAAGATCGCTCCAACACCCTTCGTGGCCGTGGCAAATAACGACGGAATGACGGCTGGCGATGCTTTGCAAATCAAGGCTGCCTACGATACGATCTCTGGGGCACGGTACGTTGAAATCGGCTCCGATCATCTTAACGTTGAGTCGGATGGCTATTTTGACGTGACCGCGAAGAAGGAGCAGGGTAAAGGGAATCAATATTTCTTCGATGCGAAGGCGACAGGGAAGGTGAATACGATCAAGGCCAAAGATGGCAAGTTAATTGATCTGACAATCTCCGACCCGATCACCGGACAGACCCATACCACCCAGATCACGGTCTACCCGAAGGCCCAAGTGAAGGGCCGCGGACCAGGTGGTGGCGGTGGAGGCGGAATTCACTAACGAATATCCAGACCCTCCCGTCTTCTGGACGGGAGGGTCCCTTCTTCCTTCACCCAAAACGAGTTGATCAGAGAATTGCAAACCGAAACAAGAATGAAACGACAGCCTCAGTACAGAATCCGGTTACATGCGGCACTCGTAGTCGCTGCCACCTTCTTTTCCATCACGGCTCATGCTCAAACCGCTGAGGAAAAACTTCATGCGTTGACCCTGAAGAACGAGCGGATGTATCGTGAACTCAGCGCCATGGACGATAAAGGGTCCTCATATGCGTTCACGAATGTCACCGCATGGAAAATTACCGATGACGATTTAAAGAATCAGATCATCAAGGTCTATCAGGATAAGTATAAGGATAAACAGCTCAAGAACTTCGATATCGATAACGTGTACGTGTTCGCCGCTCCGACGAAGGGTGATCGGTACGAGCCGTTTCATATCCTGTTCATGGGCAAGCATGTGAATGTCGATACATCGGGCGGCGGGGAAGACATCTTCTTCGGTGGTGGTCGTAAGCGATCGAATACCAATGCGTCTGTTCCGGTGGCATTCAAAGGCCGTGAGGTGATTTCGGTCATGCAACATCAGCCAGCCCTCGATGATAATATCAACGCGATTCAAGGTGAACTCGTTGAATTGCCGGGCGATATCGCACCGCGCGGTGCGCAACTCATCAAGAGTTCGGACGAGCGCTACATCTTCCATGAGATGTTTACCGGCCCATATTCAAAGCGAGTCATCGTTAATGAGCAAGCTCGCATGTTGCAGCTTCCGACTTTTGATGAGGACATGCAAGCTACCGTTGACACGACCCAAACGGCTCTGCCGCCTGAGGCCGACGCCAGCGCCAGCTTAGCCCCGGAAGTTTTGAGTTCGCGTGCTTTCCGATATCAACCCAGGATCGATCTCTCGATCGATCACCTCGGTGTCAATATCTCGCGACAAAACGAAGTTGAGCTTCAACTCGGAAATCCTGAAGTGGGACTTCCCTTCTGGTCGAGTGGTGAGGCGCGCCTGTGGCTCAATATGCGCAATCAAATCGGGAGTGGCAGCGATTTCAAGCTTGGGCTTGATTTCCCAGCAAATCTCGGGCGCGATCAAGGTCAAATTTTCCAGGCCCGAAAGCTATCCGGCTTTTGGGGCGGGTCGTTGGCAGCATATTTCTCCGGTATCGACTTCTTCAGCGCCTTCAACATGCCGATGGCGTTCAATTTCAGCGTCATCCCGGCCGGCGGATATAATTCGAGCATTATTTACAGCGGCCTTGATGGCACCGATGATAAGGTTGGCAAGATTGTGCCGGGCTCCAAGACGTTCTTCCGCACCGCGTTTATAGGGCAGATGTATATTCCATTCATCGTCCAGCTCAATCAGACGAACTTCATCCAGTTCTCAGCCGGCGTTGGTATCCACCAGGTGAAGCTGAGCTGGATTCCCGCCTCTGATACGGAAGCGGCCAGTTGGGGCTATGGCGCCAATCAAGGCGGTAAGCTGCAAGACCTCATCTACCAGGGGAAAGCGAATGTCTCGACGCCGTTCACTCCACACGTAGCCATTGAATTGGTCAATCAGCTTTCAAACAAGTTTGGCTTGAACTTCCAATACGACCACCTCTTCACGTTTGGTGGCTGGTTAGAACTCATACCCGACCACCTGCGAATTGAAGCGAGTTACACCGCGCCACTCGTTCGTGATGCCAAACCATACGAACCGCCGTACTTCTTCGAAGTCACTCCGCGTATTTATTTCTAATTCCCAGAGCCATTCAATCCATCATAGCATACTTCATGACCATGACGAGACTTACGATGATCCTATTTCTGGGACTACTGACAGTCGCGCTCTGTGCGGCGGCTCCGAACGCGGTACGGGCCCAGCAGGGCGGTTCGCCAACAAATCAGATTTCGTCCCCCACGGCACCGCAGGAATCGCTTGCGGACTCGATCCGAAGAGCTGAGGCAGAAAACGAGGCTTTGACACGCATATTGAGCTCTATTGAGGTGATTGACACCGCCCGTCAAAGTGAACTGATCCAATGGATCATCACCGATCGTACGATCCGAAGCCGCGTGATCAGCGCCCTTCGCAAGGGCGGCTACCGCATAGCACCGAACTCTGTCGCCGAGATGACGGTAACCCAAAAACCTCCGATCAACGATAATGATATGGCGCTCCTTCGCCTCGTTATCGATACAATCAAGGTATTTGGCGAACCCAAACTCCATCAGATTTTCGGAAGCGACCAAGGCTCTCTCTATGAGAAGATCAACTCTCGCGATGGCTATGAGTATACGCTGATTTCGACCGAACCTTCCCAGCAGAAGGTACAATTTGTCGCAATGGATGCTTCACTTTTTGGTGGCGACATTATCTTCAAATCCGGTTTCGGCTTTGGAATCAACGTTGGTGATGACTACATCGGCTATCCATTCTGGCTTCCGGGCACGATTGGGACCTACGGCATTATCCGTCGTGGCACGACGGATTTCCGGCTTGGCATTGAGTGGCCACTTGGGAATTCCGGCGTTCAACCATTCGTGCTCTCGCAAGGCTTACAGATTCGCGAACGCAAGCTCACCGGCGCGATGGCATTCGCGGCTGAAGTGAAGCAGGACCTTGGGCTTCTATCGGAGCAATCGGGCAAGCTGCATTTTGGGCTTGAATTCCGTAATTCCTTCACTCCGAACCTTTCGAACTTCCCGGATTACGCAACCCAACCGCAGTACCGAACCGGATCTGGTGGGATTTCCACGAGGGGCGCGATTGATAGCTTATACTATCTCGCGATCTCGACACATGCCTACCTCTCCTATCGCCTGCCAGACCAGATGTTCCGCGGCGCATACGTTCAGGTCGGTGGCGGAATGCATGGCATACAGCCGGTAACGGTCGGTGCTGCTCCGGCTAATCCGAAGGACCCAAACAATACCGATCTAAACATCGTCGATCGTAAGGATTTTTGGGAGCCGTTTATTAAGCTCGGTTATGTGCACTCTTCGGATGCCGGCGATGAATATGGCGTGAGTGTCCAATACTCGAACGAACTGCTGACCGATGCATGGGTCAAGTTATTCTCATGGCTTCAGATCGAGGCAAAATATGCGACGGTCATCGGACGTGATCCATACCCGTGGGAATGGAAAGATTACGTGATGGTCTCGCCGAAGCTGACGCTGAATTTCTAAGAACGGCATCTGATTTTGGTGGAAGAAGGGCATGCGCCAAGCATGCCCTTCTTCTTTGGGTTCAAATCTTAATCCACTCTCAGAATCAATCCGAGAATTCGTCCAAATACCCATGTTAATCCCTGGAATCCCGCTTCGCACTATCGGTCCGGCACGTCGGACCAATCTGGTTGGATTACCTGCACTTCACTGCCAGGAAGTGCCTGAATGACGATGTCGTCGGATTCCATCCTACGGCTCCAGCCTTTGGTGAGAGTGTCACAGCCGAGAACAACCTGCGAGTAGTTGTTCTCCGAGAGAATTGAGAGTGGAAGCTGTGTTCCCTCGGCCATGCGGACATCCGATCGCTCAAGAACAATATTATGAGCGGAGTCAAGCGTCGTACCATGTTCTGTGACCGTCAAAATCATACCCGAATCCAACACATTTCGCTGTTCAACATCGGGCCGAATCAGAACCCGGAATCCAGTCCCATGGACCAACCGAATATCGGTCGTGAACAAGTACTGCGTGGCACCAAAATAATTGATGTTGATCGCACCGCCGCCATGCAGCGTCGTATAGGTGTGCCCCTGCTGGACGCTTGAAAGCTGCGTGAGTACCTTGCACGCCACAATGTGATCGCTGCCCATAGAGAAATCATAGGGCTTGCAGCCGCTTTCAAACATGAGCCCGAGCAGTGCGAGCAAAAATGCACGAGTTTTCATCTTATTGCGCAGTTGCATGCAAAGCCCGGATCGTCTCCGGCGACTTATTCCAATCACCCAAATATATGGAGACGCCGATGTAAGTTGAGCCGAATGCTAGAGCATTCTGAACGTACGTCGAATTGAGTGAGGATGGAACCAAGGCTCCCGGGGTGCCAGTGGCATATCCAAACGTAATCCCAATGTTCTCCGTCGAATAGGTGTCTAGTTTTAGACGAGCGCCAACATTGATAAAGCTTGATGGATAATAGCTCCACTCAAAGAATGGCTCCAGCACCAGATCCTCAGCGCCGAATAGATACTGGCGGTACCCTATTTCTAACGGCAACACGCCGAGACCTTGTCCACTAAAGCCAAGTGCGACCCAGCTTAGAAGCGAAGTACCAGCCCAAAAATGATCGTTCAAAATCGGCAGAGGAAATTGCACATTGGCAAGTCTAACTTGCAATCCCTGGAATGGGATATTGTCATTAAAGAAACTGGAATCTAATCCACTGAGCTGGTTCTTTGTGAGCGTAACTTCAAAGATATTGATATTGATAGCTGAGTGAATCATGGATTTCCACTCACGCTCGGTTTCATCGGGTTTATTGATGAAATCCATGATGCTCATTCCAACCCCAATGTACGGAAATACACTCACGGGCGCCGGACTTGGATTCGAGGTCGTGGGTATCCACCAGGCAATTCCGCCAGCGAGGCCCGCATAGAGCCGTGCACTCAATCCTCCATAGGATCCAAGCGTGAGCTCGGCACCTGCATTGATATAGGCCGACGGCAGGGCACTGACGCCAACGAACGGCGAAAGAATTAGATAAGGGATTTGACTTCTAAGATAAGTCCGATGCCGCAAGTAGAGATTTGCTGCGGCACTGATGAATTGGTTGGAAGTCTTTTCATCACCGGCAAGGAACTCCACTGGCGTCCATCCAATTGTCCAGTCTGGAGCGTCGCCAAACCACCGAAGCCAATATTCCATAGGTGAAAGCCGCAACAACTCACCCTTAAAAAGGCTATTGCTCTTGTGCGCCTGGAAGAATTGATCTGTGGAAAACATCGAATAAAGTCCGAACATCCCGAAGCCCAGTCCGTTGCTGGATGACGATCCAATCAAACCCGCAGTCTCCAACCCGCCGGCTCTCAGAAAATTCGGGTACTTGCGATCGTACGTAGAATCATGTTGGACCGTATGGCGATTAATGTCCGTCGTGCGCGCCGAAGGAAAGATCACACCGTTATTTCCAAATGCTCCTGTGTCGAGACGCTCAATGATATGCGATGTCGTATCGCGGTCGGTGATCGTCCAATAGTCGGTCTCAGTTCTTGTGATGGCGCAAGCCGAGAACAACAAGGATGCGCAGGCCAGCGCGGCCAATGGCCGTGCAGATTCCATCATCCGGTTCAGTGCGCGTACTCTCATTTCATCGTCGATGGTATTTCGATCGCTCGTAACTCGCGAATTTTTTCCGGCGAGTAATTCCAATCGCCGAGACTCAGGGACAATCCCCAGTAGACGTTACTAAAATTCTGCTCCTGTGGCGCAAAATTGCCCGGCGATCCACTTGCATACCCAGCGACTCCACCAAAGCTAATTCCACTCGATGCAATGATCTTTAGTCGAGCTCCTAAATTGAAATAACTCGATGGGTAGTAACTACCTTCGAGGAATGGTTCGACCATATAATTTTCCGATCCAAGATACTGCCGATAGCCTACGCTGATAGGCAAAATGCCAACCCCTTCGGCGTCGGTCGTCGCACCAGCCGATTTGGTGATAAAGTCCATGTACTCCACAAGCGAGGTACCGACCCAGGCATGGTAATTCCCCATCGGCAGCGGAAATTGCACAGTTGCAAACCGGCCCTGAACCCAGGTCGAGAAGTTCGTCGATCCATCCACGATCGTAGCGCCGATGGTTGATCGGGTATAGTACTTCCATTCCCGTTCGGTTTCTTCGACCCGATTGGTAAAATCAAGTGCACTCACGCCAAGACCAGCGTAGGGATAGGTCCCGCCCCATGTTGGATCGGCCCAAAGAAATCCGCTGATGACGCCGGCGTATGCTCGAAGGTTCAGTCCACCCAGCGAGCCCACATGAAACTCTGCTCCCAGATTGACATACGCGCTCGGGAAGGCACTGACGCCGAGATACGGATTGAAGATGACGTATGGAATTTGATCGCGAAGATAAAACCGACGACGGACGTAGTAATTGGCTCCGGCAATACTCACAAAACTGTGGCTCAGAGTATCCCCCATCGCCCAGTGCTCGAATGCACTCCAGCCAAGTGTCCAGTTGGGTGCATCATTGAACCACCGCAGCCGGACCTCAACCGGCGCGATTCGTACCAATTCACTTCGCCAGAGTGGGTAGCGGGATTGGTCCTCATCCGCAGCAGCGTACGCACCCAGCAGGCCCGATGCACTGTTGCTCCGACCCGAACTGTAGAGCGCCGCCACCTCGATAAGTCCGAGTCGCAGGAAATTCGGGTAGTCGCGTTTGGCAACGGAGTCGAAGGAGTTTGCATGGGCAAAGACCTCGACATTACGCGAGCTTACTGCGACATGACTGCTATCGGATGTCGTTCCTGGGACGTTGCGCATCGACTCCACGACTGTGGTGTCGCGGTCGGTGATCGTGTAGGTATCCGTTTCGGTACGAGTAATCCACTTTGTAAGCGAGCAGCCGGAAAGCGCAAGCGAGATCCCCGCGATACACGCGGCGACCAGAACTCCTCGCAATCGGATCCTCACTTGACTCATTTGAATACCTTGATAAATTCGACCCGTCGCGATCGCAAACGGAACAGCTCATCGTCCTCACCGGGGCGCGTTGCGACCGGCTGTACCCGCCCCTTCGATGCAACCTGGAGCAGCCGCTTTGGCACGCCACGCGCCTGCAATTCATCGGCAATAAAAGTTGCGCGCCGAAGCCCAAGACGATCGTTATAGGAATCGGTACCAAGCGAATCGGTGTGACCAATCAATAGCAGTTCCTTCAGCCGCTCCTGCGAGCGCAATGCAGCATGGGCGGTCAGATCGAGCGCCTGCCGCCAGGTCATATTCGATGGCTGTCCGTTCTCATCGATCACGAATTCATACGGGTGCTGATAATCATCGAAGGGAAAATTGATTCGGAGGACAAGCGTATCCGGCAGGTGCAGATCGACTCGAACGGTCGTATCGTGCAAGCCGCGTAAATCGACATGCTTCACATCGAAGAATGCTTCTTCGGATTCTGCTCCGGCATCATATTCCTGATTGGGAAGCACTTTGAAGAGGATCGCGCCGTTCGCGGGCACGGCGCCGCGGAACAGCGTGCCAGAATCCCGTTTAATGAAGACGTCCGAACCAACGGCTGGTCTGTAATCTGCTCCACGGGTCACGTGGACTTCAAGACTGACAGGTCCGCGCGGTGCTGCCATCGTGTCAATTTTCAGACGCCCTATCTCAGGCTTAGGCGCCTCTGTAATGTGACCTTTTACAACCGGGCCAGCGAGAGTGGTACGTGTGATCGCGAACAAGTTGAATCCGGCTTGATTGCTTGGCACATTCGAAGACCAAAACAATGCGGTATCATTCAGTTGGACCGGGAATGTCTCATCACAGGCAGAGTTAATCGGTTTCCCAAGATTTTGTGGATCCGAAAACACTCCTCGTTTGATCTCGGACTTAAAGAGATCATATCCTCCAACAGTCTCGTGGCCGTTCGAGGCAAAGTAAAGCGTGTTCGGGTCGTCGGGCGAAATATATGGTGACATTTCGTCGCACTCCGAATTAATAGGCGGCGCCAGTGGCTGTGGAGGTGACCATTCCTGAGACGAACTCGAGCGTCGCGATGCGTGCCAGATATCCGTTCCACCACTGCCGCCGGGTCGGTCGCTCACAAAATAAATATTCAGTCCATCGGGACTTAGTGCAGGCTGGCTCTCGAAATGACTCACAGAATTCAACGATGGAATCGGCTGAATCTCTCTCAATTCGACATCTTCGCCGCTGAATTCAAGCTTGCCAGTAAAAAGATCGTAATCGTCCGGATCGCCGTTCGCGGCCTTGGCGGAGAAATAGAACAGGCCGTCGGCCTTCGAATAAACACCTGCACCGATCGGGGCCGAAAACGAGCCGGTTTGAACCGGTCGAAGCTCACCGAAGTGAGTGGTATTGATGAAACGTGAAGCAAAGAGGCGCTGTACTCGGGTTACGACAGCATCGCGCGCAGCATCCGAACGGTCGCTGGTAACGATCGCAACCATTCCATTCGGTGAAGGCACAAATGCAATGGAATAGTCATGCGCCTGACTATTGATCGGTGAAGGGAGCTCGGTGATATGCGATTGAATATGCCCCAGGCCATGGAACATCGTGTCAAGCAGCATCTTATCGAACTTGCCTGGCGCGCAAAGTGGCTCAGGAGGAGGAGGACACGTAAACGGCTTCCGCTCGACTGGTGACGAGCAGCCGGCAGCCAGCATGGCGAGAACTACAATTAAAAGAAGACTACGCAATCGTTTTCGTTACCAGATTGAACAGGTCCTTGGTGCCAAGCGGTTCGGGCGATGAGAATGCTTCTCCATATTTTGCCCCGATCATCAGTCCCCAGGCCCCACTCCGCGCGCGCAGCCAATCAACAAATCCACCTTGAGACAAGAATGTCTCCGGTTCTGGCACAAGGCTTTGGTCAACGGGTTTTGCATCTTTGCCGCCAAACTGTGTGCCGTATGCCTCGATGGCTCGCATGCGGTCCTCAAACACCTCCGATACATCGACAATGATCCGCGGCTCGAGCGAATACGTCTGGATGTAATTCAATACAAGCAGAGGTCGATGCGGTTCGCCATCCACAGGATACTTTGCCAGTCCGGAATAAAAACACGCACGGTGCGCGAGTTCGCTCGCGGCTTCGTGGTCTGGATGCCGCTCCTTTGGCGGCGGTGCAAGCACAATCGTTGGCCGCGTTTTGCGAATCTCAGCTACGAGCGTGGCAACGTTGTCCCGCGAAAGCTCGATATTGCCATCGGGCATCCCAAGATTCTTCCGATAATCAAGACCAAGAACTCTCGAAGCGGCTTCCGTCTCTTTCGCGCGCGATTCGAGTGTTCCGCGAGTCGATAACTCGCCACGGGTGAGATCGACGATGCCGGTCCGTTTACCGTCGCGCTTCGCGAGGAGCAATGTGCCGCCACAGCCGATTTCAGCGTCATCGGGGTGCGCGGCTATTGCAAGGAGGTCTATTGGTTGCATTTTTGACTTCTTTCAGCAATTGCGAAGGCTTGCCCGTTCCCGAGAGCTTTATCTTTTAGATACAACCCAAATTGCATTATGTGATTAGTATTTCTCTCCTGTTCCCGATGGGCCCTATTGGAGCATAAACAGCTCCGGGGGTACGGCGCCATTCGCCCATCTTGCTCAAGAACCCGAGCGCGAATCACGTTCAGAGTTGAGAGCACGCCGCTTCGTGCGCCAGAAGAAATAAAATGGCAACCCCGTCAGTACAAGCACGAGTCCCGTTACGCTATGGATGAGCGGCTGCGTGCCCGCATTGTAAGCCTGGATATCGGACACAAGCGTAATGATTACATACGCGCTCGCAAACAGGATGAAGATTGCCGGAACATAAGGATAGCCAGGGACCGAGAATGGCCTATCGCGTGGCTCGGCCATCTTGGCCGAGCGCGCTCGCAACACAAAGACGGCCACAGCCATCAGCACATAAAGCACCCAATTGACAAAGACGTACATGCTCGTAATGAGATCGAATGAACCGGTTACAAGCAACACGATAGACCATACACCTTGCAAAATCAGCGCAACGTGCGGCGTCTGGAATTTTGGATGGACCGTCGCCGCCGGCCGATAAAATAACTGATTGCGGGCCATCGCATAATAGACGCGCGCATTGGTCAGGACGCTGGAGTTCGTGGTATCAAACGCTGAGAGCATCATGAGCAGTGCGATCACTCCTGCCCCACTGGCACCGACAACGGCAAACATCATTTGGGAGGCCACACGATCACCAGGCGCGTTCGCCACGCCTTCGACCGAAAGGATATAGAAGTACGCCAGATTCACCACGAAATACACGGTGATAAATGTGAGCGTACCGAGAATGATCGCCTTTGGAATGGTCCGTTTCGGCTCGCGCACTTCGTCGGCAATATAAGCCGCGTTTCCCCATCCGTCGTAGGACCAGAACGCTCCCGACATCGCCAGAGCGACAGCGCCAAAAAGTGTCCATCCGGAGAGCGTTGACGTAGCCGAACTCCAGTGGCTGGTACTGCCGACGTGACCTCCTGCCATGAAAGCAACTACGACGATGGCGAGGATCGCAAGCAGCTTCGCAGTGGTCGAGATGCTTTGTAGCGTCCCTCCCAACTTGACACCGCGCACGTTGAGCGCAGTCAGGAACACGACGAGCCCGGCGGCAACGATCTTACGTCCAAGGAATTGATACGGATAAATAGCACCGAGCAATGGGATGTTCCAGGGAGTCGTTTCCGAGAGGCCAAGCGAAGTGAGCGCATGCGTGAAGTGAGGCAGTGCAATGAAGTTCTCAAAATACTGCGCAAAGAAGAAGCTGATGGCGGCAATAGCGCCGGAACCGGCTATCATCAGGTTTGCCCAACCATAAAGGAAGCCGAGCCCTTCGCCATAGACTTCGCGGAAGTACTCGTAGAGCCCACCGGTCTTCGGCATTTGACCGACCAACTCGCACTGCGTGAAAGCGCCGAAGAGCGTGAGCACGCCGGCGAGCACCCAAACTCCCATCAGATACGGCGCGCTTGGAAGATCGCGCGCCATCTGTGATGGCGACGAAAAAATACCCGAACCAACGACGGACCCAATGACCAGGGCGGTCGTGGCATACAAGCCTAGGGCACGCTTAAGACTCTTCACCGCACTTCAAAATCAATGTTTTTTGTGGTCCAACGCATTCGTGCTGAGACAAGCTGCGGATAATCACCAGTCGGGACTCCGAAGCGCCACGGCAGCACCGAACCGGCGTCATATATCGGATCGCCGGTGCGCGAGAAGAATGCGCGCACCCGATAGGTCGCTTCGCGCATGCCTTCAAAGACAAACTCAAGCTCACCATGCTTCAGCGCAATCTGCCGCAATTCGTTTGAACTGGTATTGATTGCCTGCACGATGAGAGCGCCTGCGGGATTCTGAGTGAAGAACGAATCCTCAATCGCGATCTTACCGGAGAGTTTTGCGAGATCGCCCGTTCGAATAGTTCGAAATCGCCATCGAAAAAGTGTATCCCGTACCGGTCCTGAAATGGCTGCAATCGGACTCAGAATACCACGCGTGCGGAGTGTGATCATGTAGAGTAGGTTCGGAAGCAGACTATCGGTTGGGGATATCAAGACTCGTGAATCATCGAGCCAGTGAAGCCTTGCGCGCATTGCGTGCTTACCGCTATCAAGAAGCGCAATCGCACTCTCGATTGAATCCCGGCGAACGACATCGCTAAAGATAATTGGAATTACCGGCATCGTGGATTGATCGACCGCACTATCACGAATGCCAATAGAAATGAATGTTGGTGGATGCATCACCCGGAGAGACGAAGGGGTTGTAAAGTCCACCGTGTATGCCGAGTCGCTGATCGGGTTATGGGAAAGATCGTGAATGCTTCCTTTCCTGACTGCCACACTATCGTCCTGATTCACCGCAAGCGGTGAAGTTGTCAGCAATGTAATTTGTCCGGGCTTCTTGTCGGGACTCTCACGATATGCCGCTGCAAGTGGTTTGCCATTCAGCGTGAAGTTTGAGGCTATTACGTCATTGCTATCAATTGCCTCCGAAAAATGAGCGCGAATGTGAAAGGAATCGAGGGCCTCAGCATCCAGCAGTTCCGGCCGGATGGTGTCACTTGCGGGCGCCATGCGAATATAGAACTTCCCTTTTGCCACACTATCGAGAATAGCATCCCCTGTCGGTACTCCAAATGCATCTACCCCCGCGTCATATAAATGATTGCGATAGACATCTTCTACTGCAAAGACACGATAGCGATGGCCGACCTTCATGGACAGCAGTTGCCAGATACCCTGATCGTTCGGCTGCGTCAAAAGATCCGGCATGGTGTGAGACACATTAAGCGTGTCGGCATTGCGCGTGGATATATCATAGGAAAATATGAATACCTCACTTGCCTTCGGCGATGGGCCGGAGATCGGATTGAGTAAAAAACCTGAAAGTGTACCTGTGTCAATAAAAGGACCCGTGGAGAAAGTGATCCGTATCGGGAATGCCAGATTATTTCCTCGCTGCGACTTCAGGTCGCGTGAGAGTTGCACTGTGTAAGTTGTGGAGTCGCGGAGCTTCTCTGGAAGTTTAACCGTGACCTCATCATGCCCCGACCAATGGTATGTTACCTGACCGGTCAGATATGGCTGAATCGAGAATGCCTGTGCGAACGAAGCGCGATCGACATCGCGATCAAACCGGAAATAGATTCGCGTATCCCGAGGCACGTTCAACTGACGATTGTGCGGCATTGTCGTGTCGATTTTCGGTCGCGTAGTATCCGCAGGTCCGCCGGGCGGCGGTTGCTGCGAAGCGCAACTCGCGATAAGAACGACGAATGACAAATGATAAATGACGAGTGCAATCGAACGAAGAGAAATCATTTGCATTTCCAAAGGATTCTGCGCGACGACACGGGAAAGATCATTTGTCATTTAGTGACGTGCTTACGCTCGAAAAACGCTACGGTCTCTCGAAGCCCGTCGAGCAAACTCACTTGCGGCTCCCAGCCGAGGACTGCATGAGCGTGCTCATACGAGCAAACACTCCGTTGCTGTTCCCCTGCTTTTGCAGGACCATGTTGCGGCTTCGCCCGGCCACCCGTCGTCAGTTCGGAGAGGTTGGCGTACACCTGATTTACATCGGTTTCCGTGGCAGTGGAAACGTTGAGGATGTCCGATCCTCGGAGTTGATCTAACGCCAACATGTGCGCACGCACCACATCACCCACAAAGACGTAGTCCCGCGTCTGCGAGCCATCTCCATTGATGATCGCCTCCTCACCGCTCAGAAGCTTCTCGGTAAAGATCGCAACAACGCCGGCCTCGCCATTTGGGCTCTGGCGCGGGCCATAGACATTCGTATAACGAAATGCGACGTATTCAATCCCATAAAGTGCTTGATAGCAGCCAAGATACAATTCGATACTCCGCTTGGCGACACCGTACTGCGAGATTGGCCGCGTCGGATGCTGCTCGTCCGCCGGAAAATAGTCCTGCTCGCCGTAGACGGCACCGCCCGTGGAAGCCTGCATAAATCGCTTTACTCCGCCCTCGATGCGCGCGGCTTCGAGCAGATTCAGTGTCCCAATGATGTTTTGGGTGCAATCAAAGACGGGATCGGCAACGCTTTTGCGGACATCGAGCTGCGCGGCGTGATGATTCACGATCTCGAACCGATGCTCGCGGAAGAGCCGCCGGACAAGTTGGGCATCGGTAATGTCTCCTTGCACAAAATGCGCGCGGGGATTAATATTGTTCAACGATCCTGCCGACAAATTATCGAGCACCACAACATCATCACCGCGCTCGACAAACGCATCGGCGATGTGCGATCCAATGAAGCCTGCTCCTCCGGTTACTAATACGTTCAAGCTATTCTCCTTGCCGATTAAACACCCGATGGCTCCGCAAAGGATTCGGAGAAAGGAGCGTTCTGCAGCACCGCGTTATTCCCTTGGCTTCCCAAGCCTCAGGAAGATGCGCATGTATTTATCCGAGTGCGAGACTTCGCTCGTACCATCTTCAGTCTCCCAGCGGTGATATGTGAGTGATCCATTCGTAAGAACAACACCACGACCAAAAGCGCGCTCAAGTGTCGCACTCAGATTATCGCGAAGATTCGTGTACCGTTCGCCAGCAAGCGGATGCCAGTTGATGACCACCGTGCGAACACTACCATGCAGTAACTGCAACTCAACATAGGCAGGCAAGCCCAGGATTTGTACCGAATCCGATTCCAAAAGTATTATGGAGTCCACGTGCAGTGTGTCCCGTCGTGTCGAAATGCGCGACATCAGCATGAAAGCCGAATCTTTCGAAAGCCCGACGTGAAGGCCCGCAAATGCAGGGCGAGGCGGCACATACCGCGTGATCTTCGTGTGGATATGAACCTGCGCCAAGATCGTCGTTGCGAGCAGAACGTGTGCAATGCTGATCGATATCAATGCAAGGAACAATGAAGGAGCGACCAGGCAACTTCTACCAAAGACCGGCTTCTTCCCAGGCCTTCGGCGACTGCCCGCTGACAGAAATATCGACATTGTTTAGAACGCCTGGCGAACCTTTAAGAGCTTGTTCGTGCGAATTCCGACATATTGAATTGCGCGGCCATCTGCGGTGAATCCGATACGTCCGATACGCTCGTAGAGGGGCGACCGTTTCCCGCCTGCGACAACAAAGGCTTTGCCATGCTCCCCGATCCCGGTGAATGCGACGTGAGATTCGTCCGGCGACCAGATGCAATCCATGATTTCACTGGTCCGCGCAATGAGCTTTCCATCGATAAAAAAGGTAGAACCGGCCGCACTTGTGGTATAGGCAATATGCTTGCCGCTCGGGCTTAGAAAAATTCTGCCTGCTCCCGGAAGCGGCCCTGCGAAGACATTACCATCATACACCAGGACAGCAGTGCGATCGTTGACGCTGTCGCTTACCCGCTTCACTGCAGGATTGGCCGCGAAATACGCAATGTGATTGCCAGAATCATCAATATGGACGTCGGCAATCCAGCGATATAGACCTTGGTTCTTATCGTTGAAATTGATGAAGCGACGCGCCGTATCCGCCGCGAGCGAGGAATATGCTGTATGATACTCTTTCGCGACGTGTGCGAAACCAAAATCGTAATCACGCCCTTCGAGGAAACCATGGGGCGAGATTACATCCGGCGTGAATCGCCAAATGCTAGCATCCCAAGTCTGACCGTTCATGACTGGCGCTCGCTTGTAAAGAAAAATACTTGTGTCAGATTTATCTGTGATCAACTTCTCGATGAGTCCATCGGTAGCACGATACGCCCAATGTTTTTCATCATGCGAGAATGAGAACTGGTGCGGATACACCTCACCTTTATGCGCGAGCAGTCCATCGACGATCACAAAATCGCGGTCGCCGGTCTGCATCTCATACGCATAGGGGAGCAGCACTGCCCATCGATCGCCACTGCGTGAGAATTCAATCGCGGGAAAATCTGCGACGTAGTGCCCAATGGGCGCCATGTCTTTGTAGAGATACACCGTTGTGGAATCGAAGCCCAGATGCGTAAAACCGCGCATCAAGCCCGTCCAAATAACGTAATCCCCTTTTGGACTCAGCCGAATCCCACTTTTGGGGATTTCATGGAATGGATGCTCTACCCGTTGGCTATCAATCGTGATCTGCTGCCAGTGGGCGAAGTCATCGACGACATACCAGTGCGATGCATCCGGGGTTGCATCCATCAGCTTTACCGTACGCGCGATGTCAAATGAGAAGAGTTGGCGCTCGGACACCCGCGTTGGCGCAAACAACTTATCGGCAGATTTGCCGATTGCTGCGTGCTTGCCAGCAAGAAGATCCACTTGACCCAGCACAAGGTCGGGCGTGAAACTTGACAAAAGACCTGCAAATAAGAGAAAAAGGCTGCTTCGTCGATTCATGAGTTGGGCTAACAGCACTTTTAGCGGCAAGGCTCCTTCCCCAGAGGATCAAATCCCTGTATTCGAGAAAAGGAAACTACGCGCCGAGGGTTGAAACGTGCAACCAGGATGCACGTCGTTTCGCCGGGTATGTTATTCCTACTTGAGGTTATGATATACCGACTGCACGTCATCATCCTCTTCGAGCTTGTCGATCAACTCGAATACTGCCTCTTCGGCCTCTTCGGGAAGTTCTTTGAAGACAGTTGGTAGGCGCTGAAGTTCCGCGCTAGAGACTGGTACTTTGCGCTCTTCGAGAGCCCGTTGCATTTGGACGAAGTCCGCAAAGGAAGTAATAAGCGTTACTTCGCCTTCCTCTACACTAAGATCTTCTACTCCAAAGTCGATGAGCTCCAGTTCTAATTCATCAAGATCCAAGCCGTCCTTCGGGAATTTAAAGACACCTTTTCTTTCGAACATGAAATCCAACGATCCAGTCGTAGCCAATTGACCGCCCGACCGAGTAAATGCACTTCGGACGTTTGCCACAGTCCGCGTCGGATTATCCGTCGCACATTCGACGATGATCGGAACACCCGAAGGTCCATATCCTTCGTACACCACCTCCTGAAAAGCCTCCTGATCTTTGGAGGAAGCTCGCTTGATGGCTCCTTCAATTCGATCTTTCGGCATGTTCACACCTTTGGCATTGGTGATCGCCATGCGCAGACGTGAATTCCCTTCTGGATCGGGTCCACCCAACCGGACGGCGATCGCGATCTCTCGGCCAATTTTCGTAAACGCCTTGGACATTTTGTCCCAGCGCTTAAACTTGCGTGCTTTGCGAAATTCGAAGGCTCTTCCCATGTAGTCTTTCTTAAGGAGTGCGCTTAACGCTGAATGGCATTTTTCCGTTTGCTTGAATGGACGAAATGTCCGTCGGAGCTATGCTGAACGGATCTCGGGCTTTCGGTTGTAACCCTTCTCACCGAATGGCTGAAGATCCTCGATCGTCAATGCTTCGAGTGCCAATAACTCGCTTCGCGCGTCGACTGCCGGATCGTCGGAAGGCTTCAACTCGTAAAGAACTTCAAAATTGAAGTTATCTGACCCGCAAGCATTCCAATCTTGTTGCAGTTCTCGGTTTGGATGACCGCCAGAGTCGAGTTTGAATCGTTCGGCATTCCAGATGAGATCCAGGTTCGTTGCGCGAGCGACATAGATACGCCCACTCGTGATATTCCTGATCGCAAATATCCCCATGCGGGGCTTCATCTGCTTGTATTCGTTCTGTAGCTCTTTCCGGGTCTTCATGCGTAAACTACAACACCGATCGATTCCGTACCAATTTCCTGCATCTGGTCTTGCTCTCACATGACTCGAAAAATTGAACTACTCACCGCCTATGATGCGGCGTGGGACCGTGAGTGGGAATCGCTCCAGAGCGTCCTCAAGCATCTGACCGAAGAAGAAGCGCGCTATCAACATCCGGCATATTCGGAGGAGCCGCTCGAAGATGGTCACCCTCCCGCCGGAACAGTGCTCTGGTACATAGTCCATCTGCCGCATTGCTATCGGCACTACGCGGATATTATCCGCCAGCGCCCTAACAAGCCTGAGGATCCACACCCACCGGAGAGCAATTCCGTCGAAGAAGCGCTTGCGAACCTGCAGCACGATCGAACAGAACTGCGAAACACCATCGCCACGCTTTCAGAAGAGGAGTTAGACGAGAAGCTGTATTACGGCGGCACGGTCCCTGATCTTGTGCGCGGGACCGTCCGGCACGATGCGTGGCACGCCGGACAAATTGCGGTTGCGCGCAGGCTGTATCGGATGCGAGGCCGTCATGGGTGACTCGCTTTAAATTGAGTATTCTTGGTACCCGAACATTCGTCGTGGGATTGCATACTACCAACAAAGCACCATACACATTTCAAACGCCAAGGCAATTATCCTGAATCAAAACGCCGAGTATGGCAACCCGGAATCTTGGCCAAAATGATTCTCTTGGTGCACTGAAGCTCTATGTATTTGCGGGGACACTGCTTGGCTCGGGATGTCCGTCGCGATCACTCCTGTTCTTGAATGGGCTGTTCAGTTGCCATGCCAGATCTACGCGATCTATCTCTTTTGGATGCACTTTCCCGAAACACTATGCATCCCGGCAAAGAAGAAGATTCTCTTTGGCGTGAGGGCAATTCTGCTAACCGGTGCTTACCAGTTCATTTTTTGGGAAGCATGCACTGGCATTGCATCTTGGATTACGCGTTAAATTACGTGGCTCGCTTCGAGTTCGCAGGCGAGCGAGCCACGCTCGACCTGCAGCGTTGCATGATCGATACCATATCGGTCTTGCAACTCGTGTGAAATATCGAAGAGGAGTGAATCCTCCACCGTGCGTTCGGGGATGACGAGATGCGCGGTGAGCACAACATGGGTTGTGCTCATCCCCCAGATGTGCAGATCGTGAATATCGCGGACGCCTTCGACGCTTCGGAGATAGGCTTCGATCACCACCGGATCGATCTGTTCGGGCACTGCATCCGCCGCAAGATTGAACGACTCGCGCAGAATCTTCCAGGTTCCGAGCAGGATCACAACTGAAATGATCATGCTCATGATCGGATCGACCCAGAGCGCACCCGTCCAAACAATCACCAGTCCCGCAACGACAACTCCCGCGGAAACGCCAGCATCGCCCGCCATGTGGAGGAAAGCGGCACGAACATTCAGGTCATGACGCCCGCGGGCAAAGAGAATCGCTGAAAGCCCATTCAGTACGATGCTGATGCCCGCGACAATCGAGACGATCCCACCATCGACGGGGACCGGGTCGCGCAATCTCTCAATCGCACCGTAAAGGATGGCGCCAGTCGTCACCAGCAATAGCACCGCATTCAGGAGCGCCGCGAGGATCGTTGTGCGGCGGTAGCCGTAGGTCCGCATCTTGGTTGGCGGCCGGGCGGCAAGCATATTCGCACCCAGTGCGAAGACGAGACTCAATACGTCCGTCAGGTTGTGTCCGGCGTCCGCAATGAGCGCAACCGAATGGCTGAGGAAGCCATACGTCGCCTGGAGCGCAACGATTGCCACGTTCAGCGCGAGCGCAATCTTGAAGTTGCGGTTGATGCCGGTGCCCGTATCGTGCGTGTGAGCCATTCGCTGACCTTATGCCAAATCCAGCGGGTAGGTTCCGATTACAACGTAAATTGCAGGTCTATGAATGCCACGCCTCTTGCAATCAAGACAGACCAGGTCGGTCGCATTTACCAAAAGAAATCGCCAAAGCGGAAGGCTGCGAGCGAGGAATCGGCGCGCGAACTCATTGCGTTGGATGGAGTAACACTCGAAGTCCCGAAGGGCGAACTCTTTGGCTTGCTCGGTCCGAACGGCGCGGGAAAAACCACGCTCATCAAAGTACTGACCACGTTGCTCACGCCAACCTCCGGAACGGCTCTCGTCGAAGGCTTCGATGTCGTGCAGCAGGCCAAGCAGGTCCGCGAACGGATTAACATGGTCTCCGGCGGCGAGACGAGTGGCTATGGACTACTCACGGTCCGAGAGAACCTCTGGATGTTCAGTCAGTTCTATGGCGTACCGACGAAAGAGGCCTACAGGCGCGCCGATGCGCTGCTCGAGAAACTTGAACTCAGCCACATGTGCGATACGCGCGTTTCGGGACTTTCGACCGGCGAACGGCAACGAATGAATTTCTGCCGCGGATTTATCACGGAGCCGAACGTGCTCTTCCTCGATGAGCCGACACTCGGTCTCGACGTGAATATCGCTCGTATCACGCGATCCTTCACGCGCGAGTGGATGCGGGAGCACCCCGACCGGACGGTTCTGCTCACCACGCACTACATGGCAGAAGCCGACGAACTGTGCGACCGAATTGCGATTATCGATCATGGCAGAATCATCGCGTGCGACTCGCCGCAGAGCCTCAAGCGGATGTTGCAGCGGCAGCCGATCTTCGAGATCACTGCCGGCGGACTCGATGCCAGTGGCATCGCCGAAATGCGCGCCTCGCGCGGCGTCGTCCGGCTGACCGAGTCCTTCGCACCTGAATTATCGCACCATACCCTGAATTTTATTTTGGAGGAAGAATCCGCATTGCCGGCAATCGTTGGTGTGCTCGCCGCAACTGGCGGGCGACTCGTCACTCTGGCAAAACACGAACCGACGCTCGAAGATGTATTCGTGAAGCTCGTCGGACGGAGCCTGAAAGAGGAGGTGGCAGAATGACGAAGGTCAGCCCACTCGTTCTGTTTCTCCGAACGGCCCGTGCGCGTGCGGCCCCACGCATCTGGGGCATGAAGCGCGAGCCCTCGTGGGTATTCCTCGAAGTGATGGTGCCGATCATCAGCACAACGGCATTCGTCTATCTCTACCGCTCGTTGCATGCTCCGCAGGCTTATGTTGGCTTCGTGATTCTGGGCGCGGTCATCTCCGCATACTGGCTGAACGTCGTCTGGGCAATGGCGATGCAGTTGCACTGGGAGAAGAAGGAGGGCATGCTGCAACTCTATGTTCTCTCCCCTGCTCCACTTATGGCCGTACTGGTCGGCATGAGTTATGGCGGCATCATCATGGCTTCATCGCGAGCAATTGTTACGCTGGCGGCGGGCTTGCTCCTGTTCCAGGTCCAGCTTTCGACCGCGGAGTTGCCGATGGTCTTCCTGATCTTTGCCGTAACGCTTGTCGCACTCTACGGACTCGGCATGACGCTCAGCTCGCTTTTTATCCATTGGGGTCGTGAAGCGTGGCACCTCGCGCTCGCATTCCATGAGCCTGCGTTTTTTCTGACTGGAATGAACTTCCCGCTTTCCAAGCTCTTCTCCTCGGTGCCGGGCATCATCGCCTTTGTTTCCGCGCTGCTTCCAATCAGCTTTGGACTCGATGCGATGCGGCAACTCCTGCTACCGAGCAACATTCCCGGTGTGTTCTCGCCTGGCACCGAACTACTCATACTCGTTGGACTCGGGGTGATGTTTCTTGTTCTGGCATATGTGGCACTTCAACGGCTGGAATACAAGGCTCGCGTTGAAGCAACGCTCTCTTTGAGGTGGCAATGAGCGAGACGTCTCTTACATCTCTTGGCTCCAATTCCTCCACGATAGATGCTCGCTGGCGGACGTATCGCGTCGCTGCTTGGCTTGGTTGGAAGGTCGAGAGCAATTGGGCCGATCCGCTGGTCTTCTTTATCTATGCGGTGATGCGACCGATTTCGACAGCACTCGTGCTGCTCCTGATGTATGTCGTTATCGCGGGACCGCAACGCGGCGGGTTCTTCGATTATATATACATTTCGAACGCCCTCTACCTCATCGCGATGCAGGCGATCGCGAATATGTCCTGGACAATCCTGGAAGACCGCGAGCATTACCGCACCTTGAAATACATTTACACCGCGCCGATCAGCCTCTACTGGTATCTGATCGGCCGCGCCACGGCGAGAATGCTGATCGGCATCATGACCTGCCTCTTCCTGCTCGTCGTTGGGTCGCTTTTGCTTGGTCTGCATTTGAGCTTTGGGAGCGTGCAGTGGGCATGGCTCGCCGTGTATTTCCCGCTTGGCATGATCGTGCTGATTTCGTTCGGCATCATCATTGCGGGGCTCGCCCTGCTTGTACCGCGCAATGGCGAGTTCATCGGCGAGATCCTTGCTGGAATGTTGCTGCTCGTTTGCTCGGTTTATTTCCCGCCGGATATTCTGCCCTCGGTGTTGCGCAAGCTGAGCCTTGCCATGCCGGTCACGTACTGGCTCGAAGGCATGCGCCGCGCACTGACCGGTGGCATCTTGCAGATGGATAATGGCTCGGGCGCGATCAGTCCGATACTGGCATCGTATTCGAACGCAACGCTCGCGATGATCTTGCTGGTGAGTGGTATCCTTAGTGCCACGTTCGCGTACTTTTTCTACCAAACCATTGAGCGGCTCGCCAAAGCGCGCGGCATGATCGATAAGACGACGGGATTCTGACACAAATTTGAAACACGAAGTATGAAATATGATAAGGACCGTCGATCCAGCGCATCGCGCATTGCCATTCGTGCCCTCTTCATATTTCATGCTTCATATTTCCTATTTTTGATTGGCTGCGCGCCCTCCCGCAAGACGACGACCACTCGGCCTTCCCCCATTCCACCGCCACCGACTGCCACGAAGCTCCCGCAGCCACCCGCTCCAGCACCGGAGGCGCCGTTGCATCTCAGCGTGGCGTATCCCGCGAGTGGACAGGTGCGTCCGGCGGTTGACTCAAATTTCATCTTCGGTACTGTGGGCAATGGCAATGCAACACTTGCGATCAATGGCGTCGAGGTGCCGCTTGCCAGGAACGGCGCGTTCCTCGCGTTTCTGCCGATGCCACATGATGGACAGTATCATCTGGTTGCCGAGCGCGGTAGTGACCGGCAATCGCTCGACCTGGGCTACAGTCCTGCCAAAGCTGCTCCGGCGGGTTTGGAGGAGCATGCGAAGACCGCTTACGACGCATATCCAAGTCCGGTATGGGCGCGGGTCGTGCGGGGCAGCGATACACTCCAGACTGGCAGCGATGTCGCGCCTGGCGCGCCGGAGCCGGATGGCAATCGCCGGTGGTTTTTCCCGCGCGGCACCGCGCTCCGTGTGCTCGGCAAGATGGGCAAGTACTACAAGCTGGAACTTGGCTCCGAGCGCGAGACGGCTTGGGTCGCCGATACCAATCTCGATCTGCATGCCACTGCTCCCACTTCGGCGGGCATGATGGCCATACGTCCCACCGATGGATGGATCGATATTGTCATGCCGGCCGGGCATGCGCCATTTTTGATAAACGAGTCGCATGGGCCCGAAGGCAATCATCTTCGCGTCACCATCTATCGCAAGCCCGAAGGCCAATCGCAAATCTTTACCGAAGTCGATCCGGCAATTCTCGCCGTGACCAGTTCGACAACCGGCACCAATGCGGGCTTTGATGTCCAGACCGCAAAGCCGGTATGGGGTTACAAAGCGTTCTATCTCGATGATGGCTCGCTCGTGCTGCGGTTGCGCCGGCCACCCGAACTTGACCGGTACAATCCATTGCGCGGGCTTCGCATCATGATCGATCCCGGACATCCGCCGGGCGGCGCAATTGGTCCAACGGGACTCACCGAGCGCGAAGCGAATCTTGCGGAGGCAACGCGACTGCACGATTTGCTCACAAAGAAGGGTGCGCAAGTCCTGATGACCCACTCGACACTCAGCGGGATGGTCAGCGACGTCAATCAAGTCGAAGAGCTGGATGCGCGTGCTGCGCTTGCTGTGAGCGAGGATGTCGATCTGATGATCAGCGTCCACAACAATGCTTTCCCCGATGGGACGAATCCTTTCCTGAACTACGGGACGTCAACATTCTATTATCATCCCCAATCGGCTGGGTTGGCATGGGCACTCGATCGCGAGATTGCCGAGGTGACGGGCATTCCGAATCTTGGCGCGATGCAGAAGAGCCTTGCCATTTGCCGCCCGACCTGGATGCCCTGCGTGCTGACCGAATCGCTCTACCTCATGTTCCCCGATCAGGAGCAAGCTCTCCGCGATCCGAATTTCCTGAATGAACTCGCCGAGGCCCACGTCCGTGGCATCGAGGATTTCCTGCGGGGCGAAGCGCAGTAGGCGTGGGCTCTCAGACAGCGCAAATAATTATGATTATTCTTTTTGTTTGTTTTTCATGAAGCGGTCGCGGTGTCTCTTAGATAGCCACGGTTTTCGTTTCGCAAACATGCCGAAAGCATACGGAATTCGTAATTCGTCATTGAAAGAAGAGACACCCATTCACCCTATATAACAAGGTTCGACACCTGCGGCATCGCAATTTTTCGATGAATTCTAATAAAATGTGTCAAGGCGCTCTGATGCCCGCTCACTGCCGTTGCCCCACCAGCACCCAGCTTGTCCCGTTCTTCACGCCCACGACGCAAGCAGTGTTGCCGTGAACCGAGGCACCACCCGTAATATAAGAGCTATTGTTAGGCTGGAAGTATTGATCGTAACGATACCACGACTTGCCATTCCAGTGAATGACAAGACCCCACGGGCCGACGGCGAAAAGATCGTTGGAGCCATTCCCTCTTAGGCCCAGACCGACATAGCCGCCAAGAGCATAATTCGGAACCTTGCCACTATCAGTATTTCGCCAGGCGCCATCATCTGTTTTTCGATAAACAATCGAGCCGCTGGTTGCTGAGACGGTATGCCCATTCCCACTATCGGCAGTCCAAACGGACAAAAATCCACCGGTTGCAGAAACAGGTTTATTCGAGAGCGGGTCGATACTCCACGACGAACCATCGTAGTGCAGTAATACTGAACCGCCGGTTGAACTGTTGTAGCCGCAGGCCCAGATACTCTTGTCCGACGTTCCAGAGATCTCTTGTAGATTCTTCTTCGTCGGCGAACTCATCTTCGTCCAGGTCGTGCCGTTGAAGTGAAGGATGGTGCCCGAATCGCCAACGACAAAGAGATCGGTTGAGGACGTTCCCCAAGCGGAATGAGCTGCGACTGGAGCAACCGCATAGGTGTTGTATCGAACGACCGTGGCGTTGCCGATGTAGTGTAATGCTAGACCTCCATCAATAAACCACATGTCATTGTCGCTGAATCCAAGAATGGAACAGCCACTCAGTCCGTATTCATAGCTTAGGCCCTTCGTGTCATGCACAATGATACGAGTCCAGGCGGCTCCGTCGAACCGATGAAGGTCACCATTGATCGCGTATATGTCATTCGGCCCAAAGACCCAGCACCCGGTCATATTGCTCTCGCCGTTCACGTTTGTGAACTCAGTCCACGTGAAATTGTGCGAGGTGGTATCGTTAGAATGTGACGTGGTATCGTGGTGGCAAGTATCACAGCATGTGTCACACGTTTTGGATGACGTTGGGGAATCGTGCTTGCAGGAGTCCATGACTCCTGCAAGCAACAACAACGAAGTGATGATCGGAATGACCCTATTTAACATACGCCATCTAAAGCGTAACGGCTCACTGCCGCTGCCCCAGCAGCACCCAGCTTGTACCGTTCTTCACGCCTACGGCGCACACAGTATTTCCTTTCATCGAAAGTCCAGCAGTGCCAAAAAAGAGATTACTTGGCTGATAAAGAGAGTCATACCTATG